>DPZM01000127.1:3971-11119 GCA_003535955.1 Lachnospiraceae bacterium
CGCGATATAATATATGAAGATGTTGTTGTTGAGGCCATAGCCAAGGTGGTTGAGCGTGGCACCAAGGTTCCTCCTACCTATCTTAAGCCCATTTCCGGAGGGCGGCTCTCATCAGGCTTTGGTAAGAGGAAGGCTCCCAAGAGAGGGGCATCCACCTTCCATAAGGGAATTGACTGGGCTACCCCTGTCGGAACTGCCGTTTGTGCTTCCTCGGGCGGTGTTGTTTCAAGGGCAGGATGGGGATCCGGCTACGGTTATGTTGTCATGATAGACCATCCCGACGGCAAGCAGACAAGGTACGGCCACTTAAGTAAGATCCTTGTTAAGAGCGGTCAGTCGGTCAAGCAGGGACAGAAGATCGCCCTGTCGGGTAATACGGGTGTAAGCACAGGTCCACATATCCATTTCGAAATACTGGTAAATGGTGTGCAGGTTAACCCGCTTAAATACATGCAGTAATAAATCAAGATTAATGATCTATAAAATAATCATGCGATCCTTGTAACAATTGTGTAATATTTCACAGAAAATGCGTTCGGATTTACAAGCCATGTCATGTGGTTTATAATCATTAGGATAGCTTGAACAGATCGACGAGGAAATTACGTGGAACAGTACGTCATTAGGGGAGGCAATCCCTTAGTAGGTGAGGTCGAGATAGGCGGAGCGAAGAATGCGGCACTGGCCATCCTAGCTACAGCCGTCATGACCGATGAAACCGTAATAATAGAGAACCTGCCTGATGTAAGGGATATAAATGTCCTTATCAAGGCAATGGAGAGCATAGGTGTAATCGTAGAACATCTTGACAGGCATACAGTCAAGATCAATGCTTCAATGATCCATGATTATACTATAGATGCTTCATATATTAAGAAGATCAGGGCTTCATATTACATGCTCGGCGCCCTCTTAGGTAAGTATAAGAGTGCGGAAGTGGCTCTCCCGGGAGGCTGTAACATAGGATCAAGGCCTATCGACCAGCATATCAAGGGCTTCAGGGCTCTGGGAGCGGATGTAAGGATAGCCAGAGGTCTTATCACGGCTGAAGCCGATTCACTTACCGGCAATCACATCTATCTTGATGTAGTCACGGTAGGTGCCACCATCAATATCATGATGGCAGCATCCCTTGCGGATGGTAAGACCATTATAGAGAATGCAGCCAAGGAGCCCCATGTCGTTGATGTGGCCAACTTCCTTAACAGTATGGGTGCCAATATAAAGGGCGCAGGTACCGATGTCATAAGGATCAAGGGTGTAGAGAAGCTCCACGGCACCACTTATTCGATAATACCCGACCAGATCGAAGCCGGAACCTATATGTTTGCGGCAGCGATAACTAAGGGTGACGTTACCATCAAGAATGTGATCCCCAAACACCTTGAGTCAATAACAGCCAAGCTTATTGAGATGGGATGCGAGGTTGAGGAATTCGATGATGAATTAAGGGTTGTTTCTTCAAGACCCCTTAAGCATACACATGTAAAGACACTTCCTTATCCGGGATTTCCTACGGACATGCAGCCACAGATCGCTGCAGCCCTGTCAATATCCGACGGAACCTGTGTTGTTACCGAGAGCATCTTCGAGAACAGGTTCAGATATGTTGACGAACTCCTTAAGATGGGAGCCAATATCAAGGTTGAGGGAAATACGGCAATAGTCGAAGGAGTACAGAAGCTTACGGGAGCACCGATAACCGCACCGGACCTTCGTGCCGGAGCAGCACTCGTAATGGCTGCACTTGCCGCAGACGGTGTGTCCACCGTGGATGATATCTATTATATCGAGAGAGGATATGAGGACTTCCCCGAGAAGCTCCAAAGCCTTGGCGCCCAGATAGAGAAGGTAAGCGCCGAGCGTGAAGTTCAGAAGTTCAGATTAAAGACCGGTTGATCCGGTCTTTTTAATTATCCGGATACCATTCCTTTATCTTATCCGTCGGTATCTCAAAATACTGATAGTCCTTGCTGTTCTTCCACTCACCGCCCCATTTTTATGTATATTTTTACATCTTTCATTATTATCGGTCTATTTCTTACCCGGTACTGCCCATCCGAGAAGTCCCTTTATAAGAGCCCATACATATACTGCATATGACCTGGCCATATCCGCCTTAACAAGCCCCGGTGAATCCGTGGGAATAAAATAATAAAGACAGCTCGTGTAGGCTCTCATCCTGTGCCAGGATTTATTGAGCATGCTGTAAGGGACAGTTGCAACCCGGCCCCAGGTCGTAAGCTTTATCAGAGGCTCCTTGGGGTTATCTTCGACTATCCCTGTAATGGTCATAAAGTGTGACCTGACTCCCTTCTTCTGGTCATATCCGCCGTTTAACTCTCCTGCCTCTCCGGAATAGAGCCTTAAGGGATGCCTGTTAAGGGATGTAAGCATCACAACAGACCCGCTCTTTTTAAGGCCTTCCCTGATAAAGTCAAGGCCCTTATCGTATGAAGTAAAGGCCGTTGGAAGTACCTTGACATGAAGATTTAAGCCCCTTTTTGCACAAAACCTTAATGTTCCGGTTATAAATCCGAACATGCTTAGGCCAAGGCTTGGGGGGATAAACCTGAAGATCTTATTCCCCCTTTTTAGGAGGTCACATAAGCGCCTTATAATAGGAAGCTCCAGTACAAACATTGATTTATAGATATCCTCCATTACAGAGGTGTAATCATCCTTATATATGACCTTATCGGTGAGCATGCCAAGTTCATCCGACACACCGCTCCCCCTAAATTCAACGGGATATTTAACTGCCAGGCTTCTTAACATGTTAAGGGCTGCCACCGAACCGCATCCTGCAAAGGCCATGGTGTTGGACTGATACCAGTTCTGGTCACCGCCGTAGTATTCCCTGCCCGTATCCCTGTCAGTGACTGTCAGAGGATCGAATCCTTTAATACTATCTTCTCTTTTCGCCGTCATCTCTTCTGTCATATATTAAAAACCTCACGATCTATGCCTAAAGATATCATAGATCATGAGGTTTATCAAATGCCTTGTCAGTGCCGTGACGGTTCTTCGATGCGAAGCCGGTCCTTTAGGATCATCTCCCGGATCCTTTGTTTTACAGCTTGCCTCCGGATGTTGCGATCCCTTCGATAAACTGCTTCTGGAATATAATATAGATTATTATCATCGGAACACAGGATATCAGAGATGCCATCATAAGTTCCGGATACTTCTGCTGATACTGGCCGTTCATCTTGGCAAGAGCCGATGCAAGTGTCGTTGCCCTGTTGTCGGGACACACGATCATGGGCCACATAAGGTCCTTGTAGGCAAAGACCGCCGTAAAGATACCAAGGGCAACCATGGCTGACTTGCAACACCCATCTCATCGAAGATGGTCTTATTGTACCACAGAGCGAAATGCTTACTTTTTCATTAGTTACCCTTCTTACAATACCTTGGAATCTGTTTATCGTTTAAACAAACCTTCTCCTGATTGCACTTATATGATATGCATTCAGCCATCTTAAGTGTATGGTTTTTTGTGAAGTTTTGATGTCATTTTGTGAGCCTCTTAATGTCATACTGCTTCAATGACCGTCACAAAGGACGCATAGTCCTCGGAAATGGTAAATCCCTTCTTATAGAATTCCGAGAGCGTTATGCCCATGTTCATGAGCTCATCTCCGTAATAGTCCCTTGGATGAACTTGATTCATAGTTCTTTAATTATTTTATATCTACTTCCAGTTATATAAAATAAAAATTGCAGAACTCATAAAATCAGTTCTGCAACTAATAGCTCAATCTATGGAATCAAGAATACAAAGGATCTACTCCCCATTTTTTATACAATTCATTATATATTCCATAATAGCTTTTTCCGAATTCAATCCCCTCTCTATATAAAACTGCTTTATAGATTCTTCTTCAATCACTTCCCTGCCGGCCTCATCTTCTTTATATCCCATTCGCTTCTCTCTCCATGGTTCTTGAGAGTGACTGATTCTCTCCAAGGTCTTTGGTGAATAAAGTCCGAAAGTATTAATCACAAGATCTATTGCTCTGATTTCCTCAGTTGTAAGCTTAGATAGCATACAGCCATGCGTACTATATATACCATCATCAATCGGCTTATATCCATATTTCTTATATTTATTATATATTTGCGGATATACCGGTCCATGAGCCCATGCCTGGCTATCTTCGAAAATCAGTCTTGAACCATTCAATGCATAATTAACACCATTAGAAAAAGACAAAAGCTTTTCCAACGCCAATGGAGTGACTTCTTCTAAGTGTGTAACAATATAATTGACAATCTGATCGATCTTAGAACTGCTTATTTCCGCCAGTCTCTCATATCTGGAAATAATTTTTCTATATGCGATATCTTTCAATTTCCCTTTATTTTCTTCAACCAGTCCCATGAAATAGTGCTCATCAAATAATAACTTAAGCAGAATATCTGAGTACTCTCTGGATGGAATTACGCCATCATAATATCTTTTGATCGTAACTTTTCCAAAACCGGAAACATCAGCTAATGCTTCTTTTCCTATATCATATTTTCCTAAAATCTCTGATATCTCATTTAAATTGATCAATCCTGTCTGTTTTTTATATGCTTCGATCTTCGCCTTGGATTTTCTTGAATTATAATCGATATCTGTTGCTACCTCGCAATTACAGCATTTGCACCTGCCAACTCTAAACTCATATCTGATAGTTTTCCCCTTAAACTCTTCCGTAACATTTTCATCATTTACATCATATTCAACCAAGTCTTCACAATTATTACAGTAAGCAAATTTCAAATTTTCCATATTTTCACCTACTCTCTTTTTCTTTTCCCTTTTTTCTTTGTTTTTCTATTTTTGTCTTTTCTATTCTTATACCTCCGGTATGCAGTCTTGTTTAACTACATACCGGATAGTCTTTTTTCTTTTTATCTGTTTTATTATCTTTTTGGTCTGTTCTTATGAAATGAAATTACAAACACTCTATTCTCTGGTATTTTACGATCATTTATCTTAATATAAATCAAAATATTATCACTTTCTATACCACTAATATCAGCATCTCTTCTCGTCAACTTACATGCATACCTGAATACATATAGATATTCTTCCGGAAAACCCTTTTCTTTCCGTCTCGCAGCACCCTTGCTTAAATCCTTGATTTTACCGACAAAATTGTCTCTCTTCAAATCCTTTAATATCAGATTCTCATCATCTGTATCAAAAACATAATCATCGGACAATGCCGGGTTATCTGTTGTTGAAACCGGTGAAATATAGGATTTATTATCGACTGCGGCATATAAATCCTTAAGAACTTCACTTAACTCTTCATCAGAGCACATAACTCGTGGCTCAGCTTCAACAGATTCCTTTATCACGCTTAACGATAATTTTATTATGTGGCCAAATCGAGCTTCTGCCATAGTAATTCCTCCTTTCTTTATTATTTGATACATATTCCTCAAAAAGAAATAATATCATATCTTTATTATACTATCTGATGCGTTTTTGTCAATATTCTATTTATCGTATCATCAGCAAACAAAAAACTCCTACGATAATTGAGTATTCGTGTTTCTCATCAATTAAATATGTAGCTGCAAAATTTTATAATAAAAAAGCCGGACGCATCCGACTTCCTTTGGCATAATCCTCATACATTCACCGCAATTCTTAAAGCATTATCTCATACACTCTTTCTAGTTCAGCACCATGACCGCAGCATTAAGATATGTCGCGAAACAAAGCCATGCAATATACGGTATCTGTAATTTAGCAGCCAATGGATCACACTTCATAAACTGAACTGTCATAGCAATTACCGCAACAACCATAACCAATAGCTCTATTAACGCAAATCCAAACCTTTGCACACCAAAGAATATAAAACTCCATGCAAGATTCAAAGCAAGCTGGATCCCAAAGAAAACCAACCCCATACTCCTTGCCTTGGAACCATCAGACAAAATCACCCTGGCCGCACTTACTCCCATCAAGGCATATAATATCGTCCACGCAATCGGAAATACGATCCCCGGTGGAGACAGAACAGGCTTTCATGCTCTTTTTTCTTAGATGTCATCTACTACCAAGGTTTTGAATATTCATATCATCAAAAAATGCGATCATGATTAATCTCATTTTTATATTGAAATTATATCGCCACAGAGTTATACTATCGCTGTAGGGATATAGGAGTATTAAGGATATGATAATATTTCACGGATCGGAAAACATCATATATAAGCCCGAATACGGCAAGGGCAGTGCAGCCAATGATTACGGACGGGGTTTTTACTGCACGGAAAGCATTGACATGGCTAAGGAATGGGCGTGCAAGAGGAATCGTGACGGGTTTGCCAATAAGTATTCTCTTAATATTAATGATCTTAATGTATGTGATCTTAATGACGGGACATACAACATACTGAACTGGCTGGCCCTTCTTACACGTTACAGGGGATACTGGCAGCGTAGGAGCATCGCTGAAGAAGCCAAGGAATTTCTTCAGGCGAATTATCTTATAGATATCTCCCCCTTTGATGTTATTATCGGATACCGTGCCGATGATTCCTATTTTTCGTTTGTACAGGATTTTATAATGGGTACAATATCACTGCAGAAGCTTTCCGAAGCTATGCGCCTCGGGAAGCTTGGCGAACAGGTAGTCCTTAAGAGCGAGAAGGCTTTTGAACGTATTTCCTATCTTTCGAATGAAGAAGCTCCGGCTGAAATATACTATCCTAAAATGGCTGCACGTGATCTGGATGCAAGACGCAGGTATGCCAATAACAAAAGGGCGGCATCCTTAATAGATGAAATCTATATTCTTGATATTTTAAGAGGGAGAGTGAGTGACTATGATCTGCGCGTATGACGAATTATATCTGCATTCCACACAGAGGGTAATGGGCGATATGTATGATTTTGCCGTAAATACGCTAAAGCTGGCGTTATGTGAATTCCATAAGATGTTTATCGTAAGCGGTATGGCGCAACAGTTCGAGATCGGTAATCCGGCATATGTTGCGGGAAAGAACGGCTGTGAGGTTGCGCGCGAGGTAATACGGGACTGCACCGACAGGCTCATAGACACGGAAGATATCATGTATCTTGACAAATCACCCGAGTACTGGACCGGCTGGTCCCTTGCCTATTATCAGTGGTC
>DPZM01000025.1 GCA_003535955.1 Lachnospiraceae bacterium
GTTTCATAAAGTGTAAATATCCGTTCGGGATGCTTCGATACAAGGAGCTTTTGAAGCTCTGTCCTTACCCTTTCTGCACTTATCCTTGTAAGATTTGGAGCAAGCGATTTGACGGCTTCAAGGGTTTTTTTATCTATATCATAGTCAAGCTGAGCGGCAAATCTTACAGCCCTGAGTATCCTGAGAGCATCTTCCGAGAACCTGTCATAAGGATCACCTACAGCCCTTATTATCCCTTTGTCCAGATCATCAAGACCCCCGAACAGATCTACCAAGCCTGAATCATAATTATAAGCCATGGCATTTATCGTAAAGTCACGCCTTTTAAGATCTTCTTCAAGACTGACTGTAAAGGTTACATCTTTTGGATGCCTTAAGTCGTCATATGTTCCGTCTATTCGATAGGTGGTAACTTCATACCCTTCATTACCCAACATGATTGTAACGGTGCCATGTTGTATCCCGGTATCTATAGTCCGGCGGAAGAGGGATTTTACCTGTATCGGTGTGGCAGACGTTGTTATATCCCAGTCATTGGGTTTTTTACCCAACAAACAATCCCGCACGCATCCGCCCACGGCATAAGCTTCGAAGCCTTCATCTGTCAGTTTTTGGATGATAAGCCTGACCTTATCCGGAAGTGTTATATGCATACGGGATTACCTCTGTTTATATTCTGCTTATTTTACCAGCTTAACCGTTTCTCTTGCTATGGCCAGCTCCTCATTTGTCGGGATTACCAGTATACTTACTTTTGCCCCGTCAGGTGAGATTACCGCTTCCTCACCTCTTATATTGTTCTTCTCAGGATCGACACCTGTACCCAGATATCCTAAGTATTCACCTATCATCTGTCTTACTTCGATATTATTTTCACCCACTCCTGCTGTAAATACTATGGCATCGACACCGTTCATGGCAGCCGCATAGGAGCCTATATACTTGGCTACCCTGTAGGAATAAGCCTCAAGGGTGGTTTTGGCCTGCTCATTACCGGAACTCGCAGCCTCACCCAAATCCCTGAAATCACTGGATACCTCTGAAAGACCCAACACTCCTGATTTCTTGTTAAGGATATTTAATATCTCATCTATGTTCAGATTCTCTTTATTGCTTATGAACTGGATAATGGCGGGATCAAGATCACCGGATCTTGTTCCCATAAAGAGACCCTCAAGAGGAGTAAGTCCCATACTGGTATCAACGCATTTGCCGTTCTTTACAGCGCTTATGCTGGCTCCGTTTCCAAGATGGCATACTATCACCTTGAAGTTATTTATATCCTTTCCCAGGAATTCAGCTGCCCTTTTTGATACGAACTCATGGCTGGTTCCGTGGAAGCCATACCTTCGTACCTTGTACTTCTTATAATATTCATAAGGAATACCGTAAAGGTAAGCCTTCTTCGGCATTGTCTGATGGAAGGCTGTATCGAATACAGCTACCATCGGAACATTCGGCATTATCTTCTGGCAGGATCTTATTCCTATAAGGTTTGCCGGATTGTGAAGAGGTGCAAGATCGTTGCATTCTTCAATGGCATTAATTACTTCATCATTTATAAGGGTTGCCGATGAAAAGCTCTCACCGCCGTGAACTATCCTGTGACCTACGGCTCCTATTTCATCAAGTGAAGATATAACCCCGTTCTCCTTATCGATCAGAGCATCTATTACCAGCTTAACAGCCTCGGTATGATCAGGCATTTCCGCATTTTTTATGATCTTGTCCCTGCCCTTTGGCTGATAGGTGACCATACCTCCGTCAATCCCTATCCTCTCACACAGACCCTTTGCCAGGACTTCTTCAGATTCGGAATCGATAAGCTGGAACTTAAGTGATGAACTTCCGCAATTGATTACAAGTACCTTCATTTTTCTACCTTCTCTCCTATATTATATATAAGTGTTATATCAGTATGCCTTTCCCCAGTAAACCATCTTCTTGGCGGGCTTACCGCAGCAGACACATACATCGCTTAACTGCTCCTGTTCAAAAGGCATGCAACGGCTCGTAACCGCAAGCTCTTCCTTTATTGCATCCTCACAGGCCTGATCCCCACACCACATAGCCTTTACAAAACCGGTCTCCTCGGCAAAAAGCCTTCTGAACTCATCCATATCCTTAGCGACAAAGGTATGCTTTTCCCTGTGCGCTCTTGCTCTTTCAAGCATATCTGTCTGCATACTTTCAAGAAGCCCTGTTACTTTTGATTCAAGCTCATCAAGCATAACCTCTGTCTTTTCTCTTGTATCCCTACGGCATATTATGCACTTTCCTGCTTCCAAGTCCTTGGGGCCAATCTCAACGCGAAGAGGAATACCCCTCATCTCCTGCTCAGAGAACTTCCATCCCGGACTCTTGTCGGTTTCATCAATATCCGCTCTGCATACCTTCTTAAGCCTGTCACAAAGTTCATTCGCCTTCTCAAGCACTCCCTCTTTCTTCTGCTGGATGGGGATTACACAAACCTGTGTTGGTGCGATCTTAGGCGGCAGGCAGAGACCCGAATTATCCCCGTGTACCATGATGACTGCACCGATAAGCCTTGTAGTCGTGCCCCATGAAGTCTGGTGAACATACTGCAGCTTATTGTTATTGTCTGTGTACTGGATATCAAAGGCCCTGGCAAATCCGTCACCGAAGTTGTGACTGGTTCCAGACTGTAATGCCTTACCGTCATGCATAAGTGCTTCTATCGTATAAGTAGATTCCGCACCGGCGAACTTTTCCTTGTCAGTCTTTCGTCCCTTGATAACAGGGATCGCAAGTACCTGCTCACAGAAGTCCGCATATACGTTGAGCATCTGAAGTGTCCTCTCTTCAGCCTCCTCAGCTGTTGCATGAGCCGTATGCCCTTCCTGCCATAAGAACTCACGGCTTCTTAAGAAGGGCCTTGTCTCCTTCTCCCAGCGGACAACCGAACACCATTGGTTACATACCTGCGGAAGGTCCCTGTACGACTGAATCGTATTTTTGTAATAGTCACAGAAAAGTGTTTCTGATGTTGGACGAACACACAGCCTTTCCTGAAGGGGCTGTAATCCTCCGTGTGTTACCCACGCAACCTCAGGCGCAAAACCTTCAACATGATCCTTTTCCTTAT
>DPZM01000086.1:0-19449 GCA_003535955.1 Lachnospiraceae bacterium
AGGATATCATCAATGGTTGCGGGGATCATGTTCGCAAGCTTCTCAAGCACCTTGGGATCCTTGGCCGCATCCTCTTCACCCATCGGATCAAGCTCCTCATCATTAAGGACAAGGGCATCTTCAGATACCGAATCATCCGACAGGCTTACCTGGTTATTTACAACAATACCGTTTGATGAAAGTTCCGTACCGCCTTCCGCATCCGTCTCTTCAGGCTCTTCCGTTTCCTCTTCAAAAAACTCAGGCTCCTCCTCTATATGCTGCTTGGCTATACCCACCATATATGTCTTATTATACAGAAGGAAGTTTGTCTCGTAATAAAGAGGATAACCCACATACTTCCCTGCGCACCGTATGGCATGCAGGGAAGTATCCGGGTAATTCATCGGATTTATGACCTTGGCCGGATCCGTTATCTCGGAAGCAAGCCCGGCATAATAGGCCTTCATGAGATTGTCGTGAGTGGTAATATAAAGATCAGGGGCAACAACCGGTTCTCCGTCTTCGGTCTCACCCTCATATACGGACGCATGATTTATCTTTCCCAAAAAATCAACTCCGTCAACAAGCACGGGTTTTACTCTGACCCCTGTTTCGTCCCTGTATGAAACCGCTGCATCGTTCAAAAAATCAGTCAGGGAATCATCCGTATACCACAGGATGATCGTGCCTTCATCCTCACTTCTTGCCCTGCCCGTATACATGGGATCCTTTATCTTCAGTGCCAACAGGACCATTGCCGCTATCAGAAGCACTGCAATGACCGTAGAGAATATTCTCTTCATAACCCCCGTCCTTATAAGTACTCCGTATCTTCTAAAAATACACTCGCCGCTTAAGAATCAATCCCCTTATGATCAATCAAAGGAGGCCTCCAGAATCCCGATCATCCTGTCAACGTCACTCTTTGATATGATAAGCGGAGGGATAAACCTTATCACATTTGCACCCGCCGTTATGATGATAAGACCGTTCCCGATCGCCTTCTTACATATATCTCCGGCCTTTACGGATTCATCAAATTCAAGTCCCTGTATAAGGCCCATTCCCCTGTGACCGGTGATAAAGTCATGCTTCTTTGTTACTTCTTCAAGCTTCTTATAGAGGTAATCACCCGTTTCCTTTACATTATCCAGTATCGCCTTTTCCTTAAACTGCCTGAGTACTTCATTGACAGCAGCCGTCACAAGAGGGTTTCCTCCATAGGTTGTCCCGTGATCTCCGGGAACAAGGCCCTTATCGGCGACCCTCTGCGTCATCATAAAGGCCCCAACGGGAACACCGCAGCCTACAGCCTTTGCAGTCGTAACTATATCGGGCTTTATACCGTAGCCTTCATAGGCAAACATGTATCCTGACCTTCCCATTCCGCACTGGATCTCGTCAAGTATGAGAAGAATATCCTTTTCATCACACAGGTCCCTTACCTTTTTAAGAAAATCAGGATCTGCCGGATATATACCGCCTTCACCCTGAATGGTCTCCATTATTATGGCACAGGTCTTATCCGTTACCTGCGACTGAATGCTGTCAAAATCATTAAAGTCAGCATACCTGATGTTTCCGATCATGGGATAGAAGGGTTCCCTGTATGCCTTCTTGCCGGTCACGGAAAGGGCTCCCATGGTACGTCCGTGGAAGGAATTGTTCATCGCAATGATCTCATGATCCGTTTGCCCGTCCTTAGTATAGGCATACTTCCTTGCAGTCTTGATGGCTCCCTCGATGGCCTCCGCTCCCGAATTGGTAAAGAACACCCTGTCCATGCCGGCCGCTTCTGTAATTGCCTTAGCCGCTTCTATGGCCGGGACGGAATAGAAAAGATTGGATGTATGTATGATCTTATCTATCTGTGCCTTAAGGGCATCATTATACTCCTTATTGTCATACCCCAGGGCAAAGACCGCAATACCGGCGCAGAAATCAAGGTATTCCTTTCCGTCGGTATCATATAAACATACTCCCTTTCCATGGTCGAAGACCACCGGATAACGATTATACGTATGTAAGAGCACCTTCTCGCCTTCATCAATATATTCATTCATAGACTTCATATTCTTATCCTCTCATACTTCATTGACAACATCAGTATCCGTATCCCTGAAGAACATTGTTCCGATACCCTTCCTGGTGAATATCTCAAGAAGCAGGGTGTGGGGCTTGCGTCCGTCAAGTATATGGACACGGTTAACTCCGTTATCTATGGCATCTGTACAGTTATTTAGCTTGGGAAGCATTCCGCCTCCGATATAGCCCTCCCTTATAAGATCATTGGCCTCTGAAACCGACAGGCGCGAAATAAATGTTGATTTATCACTGGGATCCTTATAAACGCCCTCTATATCGGTAAGGAAAGCCAGCTTGTCGGCATGCATGGCCTTGGCAATTGCACAGGCCGCGTCATCGGCATTGATATTATAGGTATCAAAATTCTTATCAAGACCGATGGGTGATACTATAGGAAGAAAATCATTATCAAGCAGGTCTTCAAGCAGCTTGGTATTGACCCTTGTGATATTCCCCACATATCCGATATCCTCACCGTCTGCGTACTTCTTCTCAACTTCCAAAAGGCCTCCGTCCTTGCCGGATACACCCACTGCATTAACGCCAAGCTCCTGGACCATCGCTACAAGTGATTTATTGACCTTTGAAAGAACCATCTCGGCTATCTCCATTGTTTCTTCATCGGTCACACGCAGGCCGTTTACAAACCTGGCCTCCTTGCCGACCTTCTCAACCCACTTACTTATATCCTTGCCGCCGCCATGGACCACAATAGGCTTGAAGCCTACAAGCTTAAGGAGGGTCACATCCTTTATCACGTTCTTCTTAAGGTTATCATCACTCATGGCCGAGCCGCCGTACTTAACGACTATGACCTTACGGTTGTATTTTTGGATATAAGGCAGTGCTTCTATAAGGACCTCTGCCTTCTCGTAGTACTTCTTCATATACTCTTCATTTGAAACCATATCTGTACTCCCTTCAGCTCCTGTAATCAGCATTTATCTTGACATAATCATATGTAAGGTCGCACCCCCAGGCAGTTGCCTCGGCATTACCCTCATTCATATCAATAAAGATCGTAACTTCATCTTCCTTGAGGATCTTAAGCGCCTCATCCTCATCAAAATCAAGCGGTACTCCGTGATCAAACACCTTAAGCCTGCCTGCCCTGCTCTCAAAGAAAAGTTCAACATCCTCTTCCCTGAATAAAACTCCGGAGTATCCCATTGCGCACAGGAACCGTCCGAAATTGGCATCGCAGCCAAAGATCGCGGCCTTGCTTAAGTTGGAGCTTATCACGGACCTTGCAAGAATCCTGGCGTCAGCCTTGCTTGCCGAGTTTACCACATGGGCGCTGAAGAGCCGGCCGGCCCCTTCACCATCCTTTGCCATCTTCATGGCAAGAGTCCTGCACACATGGAAAAGCGCATCCTTAAAGGCCGCATAATCGGCATTCTCAGCCTCTATCCTGTCATTTCCCGCAAGAGCGTTGGCCATAACAAGTAAAGTATCATTGGTTGATGTGTCACCGTCAACCGATATCATATTGAAGGTATCCTTCACAACTTCACTTACGGCCTTCTGCAGAAGCTCCTTATCTATATTAATATCACTGGTAAGAAAGGCCAGCATGGTACACATGTTGGGATGTATCATACCAGATCCCTTACTCATTCCTCCGAGCGTCACCGGCTTATCCCCGATATTAAAGGTCACCGCGACCTCTTTGTTCACCGTATCGGTTGTCATGATAGCTCTGGATGCATCTGTTCCCGCGCTTTCACTGTCAGAAAGCTTCCCTGCGAGAGCCTTGGCACCTTTCGTAAGCTTATCCACGGGAAGCTGCATTCCTATAACGCCGGTTGATGCAACAGCGACGGTATCGTAAGGAATGCCAAGGCTGTCACCTGCCGCCCTTGCAGTGGCTATACAGGCATCGAAGCCTTCCTGTCCCGTACATGCATTTGCTATACCCGAATTGACCACTATGCATTGCATGGGCCTTCCGGAATCGGTAAGCTGCTTATCCCACTTAACGCATGCCGCCTTTACGACGTTGCTTGTATATGTACCGGCACACACACATGGCTCCTTTGAGAATACCATGGCCATATCGGTCCTTCCTTCATATTTAATACCTGCAGCGTATGATGCTGCCATAAAGCCCCTGGCAGCAGTCACGCCTCCGCTTATTATCTCCATATCCGTCTCCTCTGAAGAGTGTGATCTTCTTATTAAACAGCTGTAAACGCCGTGGATTATTGTATCACAGACAGGATAAACCCGCAATCATCGTATCATTCGTTAAACCTTACGATGTTTTCCTCATTAAGGGTAAAATCATAATAATTCAGGTCTTCGCGTTTAGTCCATCCTATTGTTTTCCAGAAGGCATTACCGATATCATTTTTAGTGAATGCGATCAGACTGACTTTATTTATATGCTCATCCTTGAGAGCATTCATGGCAAACACGACCATACTCTTGCCTATCCCGTGTCTGCGATGCTCAGGATGCACACAGACATGATAGAAGCATCCCCTTCTTCCGTCATGCCCGCACAGGATACTTCCTATAATGATACCATCCTTTAGAGCCACCACGGATGTCGTGGGATTTCTCTTTATGAACCGGGCAACACCCTCTCTTGAATCATCAATGCTCCTTATCGCAAAGCCCTTGATAGTCATCCACAGGTCCTTGACTCCGTCATAATCCTCAGTTGTCATAGTACGAATCACAATATCCATTCCCTCTCCTGCCTTTCTCTTGCAGTGAATTGCATTGCATGATTATACATCCAATGTGCATATTATGCAACCATATTTCGAGCATTTATACATTTTTTTGATTTTTTATGCATTTATCCCTTGCATTCTCTCCCTAATTGTTGTATTCTTTATTACGCTTACAAAAAGATCATATTTTCAGGAGGAGATATATAATGAAAGAAAAGGTTGTACTTGCTTATTCGGGCGGACTTGACACCAGCGCACTCATTCCCTGGCTTAAGGAGAACTTCGATTATGAGGTTATCTGTGTTTGCGGTAACTGCGGACAGGCCGAGGAACTTGAAGGACTTGAGGAAAGGGCACTCTCATCCGGAGCTTCCAAGCTTTATATAGAAGACCTTACCGATGAATTCGCCGAGGATTTTATAATGCCCTGTGTTAAGGCGCATGCTGTATATGAGAACAAATACCTTCTCGGAACCTCAATGGCAAGGCCCGTTATCGCCAAGAAACTCGTTGAGATAGCCCGCAAGGAGGGCGCTACCGCCATCTGCCACGGTGCTACAGGCAAGGGTAATGACCAGATCAGGTTCGAGCTGGGTATCAAGGCTCTCGCTCCCGATCTTAAGATAATAGCCGCATGGAGAAACGAGAAGTGGACAATGAATTCACGAGAGGAGGAGATCGAGTACTGCCGGGCACACGGTATCAACCTTCCCTTCTCAGCCGATTCAAGTTATTCACGCGACCGTAACTTATGGCATATAAGCCATGAAGGCCTTGAGCTTGAAGATCCTGCCAACGAACCCAATTATGAGCATCTTCTTGTGCTTGGGACCACCCCCGAGAAGGCACCCGACGAAGGCGAATACGTTACCATGACATTTGAAGCAGGTACCCCCACTTCCGTTAACGGCAAGAAGATGAAGGTTGCCGATATCATCGCCGAGCTCAACCGTCTTGGAGGCAAGCATGGTATAGGTATCATAGATATAGTAGAGAACAGGGTTGTCGGAATGAAGTCACGCGGCGTCTATGAAACCCCCGGCGGAACAATCCTCTATGAGGCTCATCAGCAGCTTGAGGAGCTTATCCTCGACCGTGATACCTACGCTCTTAAGGCCGACCTTGGTAACAAATTTGCCCAGGTTGTTTACGAAGGCAAGTGGTTCACGCCTCTTCGCGAGGCCCTTCAGGCCTTTATCGAAAGCACACAGAAGTACGTGACCGGTGAGGTTAAGTTCAAGCTCTACAAGGGCAATATAATCAAGGCCGGAACAACTTCACCCTATTCACTCTACAATGAGAGCATCGCAAGCTTCACGACCGGTGATCTTTACGATCATCATGATGCCGAGGGCTTCATCAACCTCTTTGGTCTTTCATGCAAGGTACGTGCAATGAAGCTTCAGGAAGTGGAAAAGAACAAATAACAGGGAGCGACCATGCCTGATCTGTCAGATGTTTTGACAATAATAGGTTTATATATCATATGCGTTAACCTTCTCGGACTTATCTATTTCTTTATCGACAAGCAGAAGGCCAAGCGGCAGTCGTGGCGTACCCCCGAAGCAACGCTCTTTACAATAGCGCTCTTCGGGGGCAGCATCGGCTGCCTTCTTGGTATGTATCTTTTTCATCACAAAACAGCCAAGCCGAAGTTCTATATCGGAATGCCGGTTATACTTGGAATCCAGGTTCTGATAATCCTTACAGTCCTGTTTCTTTCTCCCATAGATTTTAAGATCATGTAATACCAGGGGTATGTATGAAGCTCTTTACCATAAGAAACACAGCCAACTTTATGACAGCCCTTCTTTCGGACAGGGAGAAGGTTTTCGATCAGTTTCTTCTTAATGAGGCCGTGATCGTAACCGGAAATACCTATACCATAGACGGGCATATTAACCTCGACTTCTATTCTGCCGACGATCTTGAAGAACTCAGGCAGGAAGCCCGTGACAATGGCAGGATCTTCTCCGAGGATATGGTCCGCTGGGAGAAGGTTAAGCACTTCTGTTTTAACTGTATCCGTGGTTCCAGGCTTCCTCTCTCTTTTAAGATCAACCTTTGTCTTTCTCCGGAAAATGTCAGCAGATTTCTTGCCGGAATCGATTCTGCCATAGACCGGGATCAGATAAATTCACTTAACCTTAATATAAAGTATGACGGCAGCACACTCACATGTACTACCGCCCTGTCTCTTAAGATATTCACACTTGATAAAACCCTTGAACATGCCTGGGATGATATGTTTGAACGCTTCCTCAACGCGCATAATTTCGAACATGATTAGGCTGGAACCATGCTCCCCGCCACACCCATCATACCGGTTATGCTCTTCTCGTATTCTTCTATAAGACCCGCTATAGTTTCAAGACATATCCTGTGATCATCAAGCTTCTTCCCTTCTTTTTCAAGCCTTGCTTCAAGCATCATAAGTCTCCCTTCCACTGCCGGAGAGCTCGCCGACCTGTAGTTTAAGTTAAGGCGTATTCCGTTAACTTTCTCAGCGATCTCCTTAAATTCCCTGTGTATATCCCCAAACATCACTGCTGCAGCTTTTATACCTGCCGTGTCCGCAAACAGCAGGTCGGCAACCGTATTAACGCAAAGGTCCTTACCTGTATCAACTCCCAGCGTATCAAGGCAGTAACCGGACAGGTCAGCCACTGCTTCCATGATCCGTTCACCCTTGTATTCTTTATCCACATCATTACCTAAAGCCGCGGCAGCCATGGATGCAAGCAACTCCGATACCTTCTCGTTTCCTTCACCGGGGAGCAGGTTCATAAGAGCCGTTGTGATACCTATAAGGCCCGACAGCCGTTCCATCGCGAATTCACGGTCGGCATCTGCATTGATTATCTTGCCGTTTTCATCGAACCTACAGGCGTCAAGAAGAGCATAGGAAGAATGTCTTCCCACAGCATCGGTCCGTTTGTTTTCAACATAGACATTCTCTTTTGCCACCTGTGTCAGCAGAGAATTCACATAATCATTGTGTGCGGAAACCGTCTTTATATTATAAGATGCATCACGCATTTTCAGCCCGTGCGCCCTGATGCACTCAATCCCGTAGCCCTGCGGATCAAAGGCAAGGCAGGACCTGACCCTGTCTCTGTTGAGTATTGCCGTATATCCTGCCAGGTTCCCTCCCTTGCTGTGTCCCGTTACGGTAATGCTGTCAAATATTCCGCAGTCATACCTGACAAAGTCATCAGCCATTTTCTGTATATCGGTATCCTTCATATAGGAACCCCGGACATTATCTGCCCATGCCTCATAAGTTCCTCCGGTTCCGCGGAATACCACCGTTGCCTTCCCTTCGATGTCGGGATCAGCAAAGCAAGCCGCCCTGAGTTCAGGTTCGTCTATGCTCCTTACAAGATTTAAGCTTTTAAATTCCTCTGACGCATTATCCATCTCCTGAAGGAGCCTGCGGCATTCGGACCTTGTCATACATCCGCCTATTCCCAGATCATCCACCTTGCTTTCGTCGATCCATCCGTTTCCCGACCTGCATGAGTCAAGCATTTCATTAATTGTACCGTATTCGGTACATTTGTCCAGATATAGATAATTCGAAAGGAGCAGCAGTTCCTTTTCACTCAGCTCACTCATATTCCTACCTGTAATGCTGTCTGTCCCAGCTTCAGTATATCTCCGTTTTTAAGCATAAGTTCCTGAAAGACTTTCTGGGAATTGACTTTTGTCCCATTGGATGATCTTAAGTCCTTCACATACCAGTTCCCGTCTACTACAGAGAGTTCACAATGTCTGCCGGATACTGAATCATCATGGTCTATCACTATATCACACAGGCTTCTTGACCTTCCGATGATAAAGCTCCCCGCACCACCTGCCCTGTAAATCCTGGTAGGATCAAGACAGTCTTCCAATACGATGTTGTATCCACCCTCTTCCGGTTCGAGAAGTCTTGTTTCACACTCATCGCCGGGAAGCCGGAAGGTAGTACAGTCAACATCTTCGGCATCTTCAGCTATCCTTGCCTCCAGTTCCTCCGTCCATGACCGGTCGCATCCCATCCTCTTAAGGGCCTTTCTGTCTTTCCGGCCCTGTCTCTCCCTCCTGTGAGTAATGAAATATATAACAATTGCAAATACTACTGCAAAAATTACTCCCGTAAGCGGTAAGATCACCGAAAATCCAACGCCCGAACCGGAATCCCTGTTTCTTACAATGACATCTGCATCGGTCAGTGATGCATAACTTTCTTCAGCTTCCGTACTTTTGACGAATTCGGATACACTGTCATTTTCTGCAGGAGCACTCTCCTTATCACTTTCTATAAACAAAGGCTCTGCTTCCTTTGGTCCTTCATCCATATCTTTTGCATCCGGGCTCTCTGTTTCTTCCGCCTCTGCCTCTTCCGCCTTCACCTCTTCAGCCTTTGCCTCTTCCGCCTTCCTTCGTCCCTCGTTAATCCTTTCAAGGATCTCATCTCCCATTATCTTTTCACTTCCGCCATCTGAACCCTCAAATTCGGAAAGCAGCAGCTTCCCCCTGCTGGTGGTTGCAATAGCTGACAGGTTTTTGGAGGGCGCAACGTTTCTCGTTTCCACGCACTGAACCACATAGACCGGATAGGCGAGGTCACTTAACATATAGTACAATTCCTCATTTGCGTGAAGAAGGGATTCATTCTCCTTACCATCCGTGAACAGGATGATATTGCGGCAGGCAACATCCTGATCTCTCCATTCGGCAAGGATATTTACAAGATTGTCTGTAATATAGGTATCTCTGTCATGAAGTTCAAGAGTATCAATATCGGCGCATAGGCTTTCAACATCCTGAGAGTAATCATCAATGTATTCAACATCCTCGCCGAAAACAGCTACCCTGCACAGGTCCTGTACATCCATATTACGGCACAGGTACTTTGCGGTCTCCTTGCTCAGCAGGAAGTTAGCCTGTCCCATTGATTTTGAATTATCTATCAAAATAAGATTCTTGTATCCGACAGCCATCACTCACTCCTTAGGAAACCACATCCGTATTAAGCCCGACACTCTGTTCAGTACTTGCATCTTCAGCCATCTGGTACTCTCTTGCTATCTCATTAAGGTCGGCAACGTGCTCCTGTATCATCCTGTTTATCTTCTCCATATCGTCCTGGAGCAGTGCGAACTTAGCCCCGTAACCGGTTGCCGCCTCACCCATCCATACCGACTTAAGCGAGTTAACTATCTCCAGCATTTCCTGAGTGATCGATCTTATATTCTTTCCCGTCGTTGAGAATTCTCCCGATGCCGCGATCAGCTTCTCGGGTGTTACCTTAAGTATTCCTGCTGCCATTTTTACCTCCTTAATATGACCGTGTAGCTGCTATTGATATGTTCTTGTTCTCTGCCGCCTCATACTTGGCTGCTATAATGAGCAGGGCTTCTATAAACTGCTCGATCGTTGCATGGAACTGGTCCATCTGTCCCTTATCTTTGGTAAATGCCGTATGGAAAGCATCATTTGCCTCACCCTCCCACATTGACTTAAGTGCCTGTTCCGAAGTCTGCAGGTTATCCGTATCTGTCTTAAACCTGCTGTTAAGTCCTTTAAGCTGCTCGGCTTTTTTCTTAAGCTCTGCCGCCGTCACCTGAAAAAATGACATGTTTTTCCCTCCTTTTCAATTACCTATCATACCGAGTGCCGTCATCTCGGCTTCGTATATTATTGTTGCTGCCATCCTTATCATGGATGCTGTACCCTTTAGTATCTCGGCAGAATCATACACCCGCTCCCTCAGCCTGTTCGCCTTATCCATATATCGCGATGCGTTCTGCCCCTTGTATGACCTGTTAAGAAGTGTTAGTGCTTCATCCATCCTGACGCTTCCTATCGCGCACAGCTTACCTGACAGTTCATCAAGTTCATCCGCCTGTTCGATCGCTCTTTTAAATTCAATATCAATCTTGGTTTTAATGCTCATCGTTTCAGTCCTCCCACCGTTTCGCCTATACGCATCTCCATTTTCTGGTACAGGGCAAGTGCCTCCTTTAACAGCCTGTGTATATATATCGCATCAACAGCCGTGGCCTCCATCACGGACAGATCCTTCATCAGAACCCTGTGGTATTCCTCAAATGCTTCGCCCTGCCAGGATACATGCAATTTAGCTGTTTTCTCCTTCAGTCCGCTTATTTCCCGGTATAAATCCCATACCCTGATCCCCAGTTCTTCAAGCAGTACATTCATCCTCACATATACCGCATTTACTGTCTCCATATATACACTTCTCCTTAATATTAAATACTTAAATAAAGCAGACGTTCTCCGGATACGATATTCAGGCTGTTAAGAGGCTTACCGGGCGGAAGTACTCCTTCTTTATCGCAGCTTATCAACATTCCCGTACCCTTATCCATAAAGATCAGTCCCGCTTTCTTTATAAGCTCTTCTACCCTTATGTCTTCCTCGGTCTCAAGTATAAGCTTCCTTCGTGCCTGTATATTATCGACTTCGATCCTTAACATGATTTCTCCTTATGCAGCAGGTATTACAACATCTCCGTAATAATCCGTCTCGTTTATTTTGAGAAGGGTCCCCGTTCCCTTAGGCCTTACCGTACACAACTCCGTGAATGACAGGTATGAATAATCGAAAATGTTCTGCTTATCAAGACCACCCGAAAGGTATATACCCCTGCATTCACCGATAATCTTTTCATATATCGGAAGTCCCGCAAGGCGGACATAATCCCTGTCAGAAAATGTGAAAACATACCTGTGGCCGTTTCCTTCATCAAGCAGACTCATGAACCCGGCTTCATCTTCCGTCCCGTGTCCGGCCGCATAGAAGGCTTCGATCGCATCGGCGGCATTTTCAAGTATCACAACATCTGTGCAGGCAGCCGCCTTAATAAACCCCGGAATATCATCCGCATGTTCCACGGAAAGTCCCCTTTTTTCCGCAAAGTATTCATATACCCTGACAGCATTTGTCCTTCCGCTTCCGCTTTTCCCTGCGATCACAAGACAGGCGCGGCTTCCATCCTCAATATATGCAGGCTTCCCGCTAAGAGCTTCATATCCTATTGCCGTTCCCTGTATCTGTGCGCAGGCAATGCTCTCCTCAAGATCGTATATTGTAGGAGCCTCGGGTATAAAGGGAACACGCATGGCTTTCCCTTCTTTGTATTTTTCATTAAACTCAGATACCTTTTCCCTTATAAAGGCACTTCTTGCAGCGTCATCTCCCACACAACAGACAGCTGTCTGGAATTCGAGCACCTCTCCGTTTATCATGGCAAGCCCTCTTCCTCTTATTTCCTCGGGAAGCAGCGGCAGCCTGACCTGTCTTAAGCACTCACTGTACTGATATTTATCATTCATCCGCAGACATATCCCTGTTCTGCAGTCCTCAAAAAGTCTTGGCGGGATATCGTTACTGCCTATGGATGAGCCGGAAAGAATGATATAAATACCGTAGCTTTCGGCAAACTTTATAAGCTCAAGCATATTCCCGTCATACCTGCACTCTGTTTTTTCACGGAAGCGGCCGTAATTGTCGACAACCAGAAGTACTGCGGGATCCCTTGAAAGCTGTCTTCTTTCTGCAAATCCAACCCCCACATACTCCTTTCTGCGTCTCTTTAAAATATCCGTCAGCATACAGAAAAGGTTAGGAAGTCTGGCTTCCTCTTCTTCCGTATAGTAGGCACCGACAAGGTTACTGTCCCTTAAAGCGGACAGGATTCCATTGCTGTAATCAACTATATAGATGTTAAGATCATCCGGTGTGCATTTCCCTATATATCCGTAAAGCATTGTCTGAAGCAGGGTACTCTTACCGCTCAGCGGGCTGCCGCAGATAACCTGATTACCTGCCGTCAACAGATCTATCCTATACTCACCCTGTTTCTGGGCTGATGGTTCATCATACAGGCCGACCATAATGTTGAAGGGAGGATCCTTTTCATTTTCTTCCTTTATCACTACCGTATCGGCAAGCGGTGGCAGCCATAAATCCTTCAGGAAGGAAAGATCCGTCATTCTGCCGCATTCATTCAGATTTTTGATCAATCGCGAAAAATGTGTCTCCCTGTCTGTTTTCATTTCATCTTCATCGGATCGTTCCGTCTTCTCCTGCATGATCTCCTGTTTGTGTCCCGACCTGTCGATAAGGTATACCTTTTTCTCTTTTATACCGTTTTCTTCGCAGGGTTCCATAGTATATCCGGCCTGGAACTCCTCAAAAAGCTCATCATTCCCAACCTGAAGGTAGGCCCTTCCCGGTTCCCTTATATAAGAAGCTTCAGGTCTGTGCAGCATGTCATTGCTGTCCTGTTTGTCCTGTACCCTTAAGCAGATACGGAACCTTGAGTTTGAGAAGATGTTGTCATCAACCGTACCCGCCGGTTTCTGTGTTGCCAGGATAAGATGCACGCCAAGGCTTCTGCCTACCTGGGCCACGCTGATGAGCTCCCTCATAAAATCAGGCTCATTTCTCTTAAGCTCCGCAAACTCGTCTATTATGATGATAATGTGCGGCAGCGGCTCATCGGCTCTGCCTGTTCTGTACATCTTAAGATAATCTGTTATTGAATTTACTCCGGCCTTAAGAAAGAGCTTCTGTCGTCGTAAATTCTCACTGCGTATCGAAACCAGGGCTCTCCCTATCATATTACCGGACAGATTGGAGATACTTCCGCGAAGGTGAGGCAGGTCCTTAAAATTCCCGGCCATGCCTCCTCCCTTGTAGTCAATGAGCAGAAAACCCAGTTCAAGAGGTGAGTATCTTACGGACAGCGACAGGATGTATGTGGCCAGGAGTTCGCTCTTTCCGCTTCCCGTCATGCCTGCGATCAGTCCATGCGGGCCGTGGGCTTTCTCATGGATATCAAGATATACCTTCCTCTCATCCGCTCCTCTTCCTATGGGAGCCATCAGGGAATTTCCCGTATCGTTCCTGTCCCAGTTATGCTTTATAAAATCCACCTCTATCCTGCTTAGATCAAACAGGTCCGGCAGAGTGACTTTTAAAGGGATCGCTCCTCTTAAAACCTCGGTCCTTATCCGTATGGCTGCAATGGCCCTTATGTATCTGTATGCATCTTCACACCCTATCCTGTCGTAATTCACATCACATCTTCCCTCGCCTGTTCCTATGCTGATCATTCCCCTGTAGGAAGAATCATTCTGAACTATCAGGGTACAATCACCGGGAAGATAGTCGTACGCTTTAGCAAATACAAGGATACTTACGTCTTCTCTTTTGACCACCGATATCGGAAGCAGCCTTATATCATCGGTAAACACAATCCATCTGTATCCATTGTGTTCCATACCCCTTATAGTCGTTTCAAGAGAACAGGTCAGCTCTCCTGACCTCTCCGGGTCATAGCCCACGTAGTTCTCATCCTCACCCTGCGTCTGTGGAAGGAAGCCCAGCATATCAATAAAGTCTCCAAAGATTTCAGGATGTTCAAAAAGAAAGGCCATCTTTACAATATCCGGTCCGGTCGTTGACGCTGTCTGAAGGGTCATATTAACAAAGAGCTGTAACAGCTCACTGTCGTTTTCACTTACGAATCCCGTCAGCCTGTTCTTTGATATGTCCACACATATGGGAACATCGTTAAGAAGCCTGTATTTATTCTTAAGCTTTGAAGGAAGAGTCATGAGCTCATCCGCTGTCACAAGGAATTTATCCTGGGGGATTTCAATATTTACATCAAATGGAATGCTTCCGGTTCCCACCCGGTATCTGAAAAGGTTTCCATCATTTTTGCGGCGGTTGAATACATTGACCGATGCCGAAGCGAAGAGTTCCGGCAGAGAAGGATCATTTCTCTTCATGGCATTTGAATTGTATCTGTACTTGTCTCTGATCTGCTTATTACATGACTCAATATAGGCCCTGTATGAACTTACCCTTAATTCTTCTTCAGTCCTCTCCTGCTTTAACGCATTTCTTATATTCACAAAGGCCCATATGGCTCCAAGCAGAGCTGAAGACAGTGCTGTGACAAGACCTGTATACATGTAAGCCGACGTCCCGCCGTATGATTTTGATGAATAAATATATAGTCCGCATCCCAGGCACATGGGAATTGCCATCGTAAGTGCCGGCCCCACAACCGTATATGCCGGCTGTCTCTTTATCTCCCTTTTAGGCGGAGGCGGGTCCAGTCTTATCACCGATCCGTCCGGGACCGCAAGGTTGCGGGGAGGGGCAATATGATCCCTCTCTCCCCTCTCCCTTACAGTCATATACATCTCATCGGGACAGGCTGCCTCCTTAAGCCTTACAAGAACAGGATTTACTGTACTTAACCGGTCTATTCCTACAAAGTCATTAAGCCATAGCAGCCTGATGTTTCCCGCAGTGATGACATCGCCGTAGCTTAAATTGGATGTATTCATGCATGAGATATGTCTGCCGTTTATATAGCAGCCACTCTCCCCTTTTACATTCAGTCGGTCGCCCTTATCGGTGCGACGTAGGATCATATGTGCATCCGACAGCAGATCGCTGTCGATGCAGCATATGCTCTGGTTCAATCCTTTACCCAGGGATATAACACGGCTTCGTTCTGTTTTGTAGAAAGACATCGCGGTTTCCGATCCGAAGAACACAAGCATTGTAAGGTCTTCACCGTTACTTGTCTTAAGGTGCGCTTCAGTATCCTTCGAAAATGTGCTTTCATGTGAAATAGATCTGGTGGTTATATGACAATATACACTGGAGTTCTCCTCTACAAAGGTGAGGCCTTCATTTGATATGCTAAGGGCTATCACCTGATCTGACTGTAGATGAAACCGTTCTTTTGGAAGCCGTATATCCCTGTGCTCAGCTTTTGATGCTGTTTCGTCTGCGATAAAAACGGATTCCTCCAATGCATAATCATTGCACACATTAACAATTATTCGCATTACTGGTTCCTTATCTGGTTTTGATTTTGAATATCCCGGCACTTGGCCATGACGAGATCGGTACATGGATCAGATTTGATAAATTGTGCTGATCAATCCGTGCTTTGAAATATAGCACCTTCTTGTGAAAAATACAAGGGGCAAATTTATCTTTGTGATATTATCACAAAGTTTTATTAACATATTTGTAATATTTTAAGTGCAAAATTCGAATGGTCTTTGCAATGAATTACATAAAATCTTTCCCGTGACAGAATACTTTTATGTCCTACCGACAAGGCAGGAGAAGATGATCATCTTCTCCTCCTGTATCCTTTTGCGTAAATCAGTCCTGCAGCCAGTGCCACTAAAGACAGTACAAGCTCAATGATCGTCGCAGTATCATATTCACTGAGCAGTTTACCCGGAAACCCTGTCGTATCACCCGTTGTCTGCACATTGTAAGGTCCCACGCCCATACCGTCCGGCAACATCCCCTCCATTTCTTTCGGCAGCATACCCTTCATATCCTCCGGCATATTCTCAGGTGACATATTCCCCATATCCGGCGGTTGCTGCATTCCACCCCTGTCGATCCTGTTATCGGATACGGCGCCGCGCCGTTCATGGCGTCCTTCTCCCGGTCTGCCTCCCGTTCCCGGTGCCATACCTTCTTCGGTACCGGCATTCCGGTTTTCTTCCATCATAAACCCCCGGCCGCCCTGCCTGTTCGCGGACCCCGCATCACCAAAGGATGACGATATTTCATCTATTGTAATGTCTTCTGTTTTATTTCCCAATGATATCCGATAACCGGTTCCCACCTCAAGCTTCGGTGAGCTTAGGATGGCACATGAGAAGCTTAAAGGTATTTCCGCATTAAGCACTTCATCCCCATCCGATGTCGCAAGCGATATAACAGATCCCTTCTCAACGCCTTCACTTACCATATACATAACGGATGCCTGCGTGGATGAGGAACTTATACTCTCTACCATATTGGAACTTCCGCATGCTATAAGGGTACCTCCGGTGATCACGCATTCTCCTCCGCTCTCACTTCCGAAATCTATGGCATTATTCGAACCGCTGTCATTAAGACTTATAAAGATATTCCCTCCGTCAATAAAGATGTTCCCGTTGGAATCAAGCCCGTCCGCATCCCTTGCCTCTTCATTTATTATCTTTATATTTCCGTCATATATCCTGATATACGGAAGCTCTTCGTTGACCGTATCGCTGTTGTCATCCGCATTTACGGCCGAGTCGGCGCCGGCTCCCTGTCTGTTAAATCCCATATTCCCGGTAGCCCCCCCCCCGCCGCATTGAAGCCGTCATCCGTCGGGTATATCTCTATATTTCCGCTGTAGACGTTTATATTCTCTGCCTCCAGACCTTCGTAGCATTCGTTGATCAGTATATCCGCATTGTCCACATTTATCGTACCTTCCGTGGTTACCGCATCATCACCTGCGTTAATGGTAAGCTTCGTATCCACAAGGGCTACGTCCTCATTCACATGGATCCCATCCTCCCCGGCGGTTATCGTAAGGGTTCCCTGTGTCAAAACAAAATCATCGTTTGCCTTGATCCCATGTTTATATCCACCCTTTACCTCAAGTGATCCGGTACCGTTTATCGTAAGGTCATCATGTGAGAAGATAACTGCCTCTGCTCCGTCTTCTATCGCGGATTCGGAGTATTCATCACCACCTGTCACGGTGTTTAAGCTCCCTTCGGCAAGGCTTATGAAAACCTTATCGGCCTCCTCAACCCTGATACAGGCATCATCTTCGCAGCTTAAGCTGACATCGTTAAGCATTATAAAGACCTTGGAGCTTTTATAAGCATCCACAATGAGCCTGCCGTCTTCAAGGCTTCCCGATACAGTATAATAACCACCGTTTGTGATCACAACATCCGACCCGTTAACATATGCACCGTTTCCCTTTACCTTCGCCGAATCCCCTGTTAATGTAATGGCTACGGCATCCTCTGTATCCCAGGCCCCGTTAAGATCGTTTTCGGTTACATACTCGGGCCCGTTATAACTTTCCGAATCCTTATCAACAATCGGAACGATACCAAGCCTTTTGCCATTCATAAAAATGATCGTTATAAGAGCCGCGATACAGATAACGATAATGCTGATTTTCTCCAAGTTCCTGTGTGTTATCATAAGCTTCTCCGATCAACCCATATATTCGCCGTTATAACTCACAAGGATCGCACTGTTGACACCTTCCATATCCGATATCTCATTAATGAATGATGTATCATCATCCTTTATCCTCACTTCAAGATTAAGCTCTACATTCCCCTTTTGTACTTTTTTTGACTTTACCGTGACTCTAAGGGACCGGTCCTTAAGATACCCGTTGACAGCCTTCTCGGTGTTCTGGTCGGCGCAGCTTACGACAAGGATGTAAGGGTTTGTGTTCTCCTTCTTGTTAACAAATACAAGCAGGATAATGCCTATAAAAACGCTTCCGAAAACTGCAAGAGGGATCATGCCTGCTGCCAGAACAATACCTGCCGCTATCGCCCAGAAAAGAAAAGCAATATCAAGAGGCTCCTTGATGGCTGTACGGAAACGGACGATGGATAAAGCACCGACCATACCTAATGACAGGACTACGTTCGAGGTTACCGCCAGGATAACCAGCGTAGTGATCATGGTAAGGGCTATAAGGGAAGTTCCGAAGCCCGCCGAATACATCACACCCCTGTAAGTCTTTTTGTAAATAAAGTATATGAACAATCCTATACAAAAGGCCAATACCATAGCAAGAACCATGTCCAATATACTTACACTGGTTACGTTTTCAATAAAACTTGACTTAAAAATGTCGTTAAAATTCATTTATTTTTCCTCCTATATCGAAACACCCTCATACGGACCGGCCTCAAAATACTTCGTATTTACGCCGTTCCGAACAGTTACCCATACACACGACATGCGGCATATTTTGAAAATCCTTGGGTCTGGCGGTTATTAAGCCGGACCATATCACGGATTATGTCCGGGAGGTATTCATCCCACTTAACCTCCAATATGATCACGGGATCTCCGGCAGTAACCATCGGACAATCGGGATTGAGAAAATCAGTTGATCTGATCCCTGTACGTATGTCATAGTCGATCGTTACCCGGACATTTCCGGGGCCATATATATAGGGTTCTCTTTCATATTCGACAATGGTTTTGGGCATAAGCCCCTGCCCCAGCATCTTGGTATACAGTTCACGCACAAGCGGCCTGTCTGACCCGATCATCCAGTCAAGATCGCCTTTAATGATCTTATCCGTCTCATCAGCACTCAACCCGGCACTCTGCTTATTGCACAGATTAACGATCTTACTCTTTTTCTCAAGATGGATGAACCCCGTATCACAATTGTAGTATCGTATCCTGAACTTCTCACGCCGGCTTAATCCTTCAACCTTCTCGGTAAACGCCTTGTCATACAGGTTATCAAAATACAGGCTTCGGATCCTGTATACTCCGTTTTCCGCATGAGGATCCGTGTGTGCGACCGCACTCAGGCGCTGTCTCAATATAAGACGGTCCTGCGGTGTTATCACATGTTTAAGCTCATGCCTGAACTTAAGCTTATTATCATCGCGTGTACCCATGTCATTGTACCTTTCCATTATACTGTTTTCCGTTCTGATGTTTGAATGATAAAAGAATAATGTGTCGGGAACTTGTAAAAAATGTGAGCATTTTGTGAAAAGTATTTTGTTCAAGATCAAAAAAACAGTTGACTGCATGCGTGTTTATGGCTATAATGATTGAGTGTCAATTTTGCTGCTATGGCTCAGTCGGTAGA
>DPZM01000086.1:19494-19848 GCA_003535955.1 Lachnospiraceae bacterium
GGTAGAGCGCATCCTTGGTAAGGATGAGGTCAGCAGTTCGATTCTGCTTAGCAGCACTGGATACAATAAAAAGAAACTTCACCGTTCGGTTGAAGTTTCTTTTTATTATCTGCTTTCCGTTCCATGGACTACCGGTTGATAAATATTTTTATATCCCTACTGCTCTTTGGTTTCAACAGATGGAATTCCCGCTTCTTCAGAAACAACAACGGCAGCTGCGTCTTCTTTATCCTTACCATACAGCTTCTTCAAGAGCACCGGCGTTACGATCGAGCTTGTCAGTATAAGAAGGATGACAGCCGTGAAAAAGTCAGATGTCAGAAGGCCTGCTGAGAGCCCCTTCTGGGCAGTTAT
>DPZM01000260.1:0-16443 GCA_003535955.1 Lachnospiraceae bacterium
AGCCTGTATTTGGTATTGTGATAGAAAGCCTGGTTAAAACTTCCGTCATACCCGCAGATCAGCGGGTTATTGCGGATCCCCGAACTTATCGGCATTCCTTCGGTAATGTTAAGATGTATACCCACTTTATCGGCAAAGCCCCCTTTTTTTGCAAGCTCGTAAGCCTCCTTTGCCGCGGGCATGTTTGCCATAAGTGTTGTTGAATTAACCCTTCCCTTTTCAAAAGCCTCACATATGGCCCGGTTCACCGACTCGCTCCTGCCGAAATCGTCCGCATTCACAATTAGCCCCATATCATAACCTCCAGTATCTGTAACCCCTCTTATTAACCTCATCCTTATCAAGGATCGACTTTATGTCTATCATGACCTTCTCTTTATCATCACATGCTCTGTAGAATTTATCCCACTCATCGATCCCCATCTGCCTGTATTCATCATGGGCAACCGCAAGTACTATACAGTCGGCATCATAAGCCTTGCTTATATCCGACAGCTCATATCCGTAGCTTCTCTTAACATCCTCAGCGTCTGCCCTCGGATCCACAAGAACAGGTTTTATCCTGTACTGTTCAAGGTGCTTTATTATCTCTATTACCTTGGAGTTACGTACATCGGGGCAGTTCTCCTTAAATGTTACTCCGAAGAATACAACCCTGGCCTGCCTGACCTGTTTATTGGCAAGGACAAGGTACTTGATTATATTGTCACCGACAAAGGCAGGCATGTCATCATTTATCTGCCTTCCGGAGGATATGAGCCTGGAATGATATCCCAGTTTCTCTGCTTCGTAAATAAAATAATACGGATCGACACCGATACAATGTCCGCCAACAAGACCCGGCCTGAAGCCAAGCGCGTTCCACTTGGTATTCATGGCATCTATTACTTCACTGGTATCTATACCCATCTTGTCAAAAGCCATGGCAAGTTCGTTAATAAAGGCAATGTTTATATCCCTTTGCGAGTTTTCAACCACCTTTGCCGCTTCGGCAACCTTTATGCTCCCCGCTCGATGAACCCCGGCCTCGATCACGAGTTCATAAACCTTAGCGATCTCATCAAGCGACTCATCATCCATTCCCGAAACTATCTTTTTGATATTCTCAAGGCGGTGAACCTTATCTCCGGGGTTTATCCTCTCGGGAGAATACCCTACTTTAAAATCAACTCCGCACTTAAGTCCCGATTCCTTCTCAAGTATCGGAACACACACATCCTCTGTAACTCCGGGATATACCGTTGATTCATATACGACAATTGAGCCCTTTACAAGGTTTCTTCCAAGCAATGTTGAAGCCGACTCCACAGGATGCAGGTCGGGTGTCTTGTCAAGGTTTATCGGGGTCGGCACCGCCACTATGTGGAACTTCGCTTCCTTAAGCCTCTCTTCGTCCGAAGTGAACTCAACACTTGTTGAGGCTATAACATCATTCCCGACTTCCTGCGTGGGATCGATCCCGCTTTTGTATTTATTTATCTTCTCTTCGTTAAGGTCAAATCCTATAACCTTAACCTTTCTGGCGAAAGCAACCGCTATGGGCATACCTACATATCCCAGGCCCACAAGTGCGATCTTTTCCTCTCCAGCTTTTATCTTCTCATATAAACTCATCGCCGTCATCTCCGTTAAAGATTTGAAATGTTGTCATAACTATTGTAGAATTATACTTGACTGTTCGGTTTTCGAACGGTAACAAGTATAGCACATTTTATATACAGAGGCAAAATCATGAAAAAAATCCTGAGCAAACTGTCGTTAATATATCCGTATATTCTCATAGGCCTTAGCGGCCTCATTCTTCTTATCAGGTGTTCCTACTCCTTCTGCTGGTCGGATGAAACCTTCTATCTCTCCACCTGTCATCGTTTCTTTACAGGGGATTCGATGTTCCTGCACGAATGGTTCCCGACTCAGCTGTCATCGCTTATACTGCTCCCCTTCTATTCACTTTATATGCTTGTTTTCGGTTCAAATACCGGGATCGTTCTTTATTTCAGGATACTGTTCGTTGTAATGAGTCTTATTAATTCAGCGGTAATGTACAATATACTCAGGCAGCACATAAGCGTCTTCTCTTCCTGTATATGTGCGCTCATGCTTATGTTTTATACCCATCTTAACATAGCAACCCTGTCCTATTATACGATTTCGGTACAGTTTTTCCTTATGTCCATGCTGCTTATATATCATTACTATAAATCTTATGACAGCAGGCATCTTTTGATCGCGGGAATCCTTTTTGCCGTATCGGTCCTTGCCCTTCCCACACTGAGCATTGCATATTTTGCGCTGGTTTGTGTCATTGCGGTCCTTATTTTTTTATCATCCCTTTCGATCCTTCCGGAAGGATTTAAGACCTCAGTAGGAGATGCCGAACTGAAAACGGTTTTATTCCACACCTTCATTGGCATATGTATACCTGCCGTACTGTTTTTTATCTTCCTTCTTGGCAATGTTCCGATATCTGATTTTATAAGGGGAATACCCTATGTTCTTTCGGATGAAGAGCATGCGACCTCTCTTGTTTATCCGATACGCAAGTTCTTTATCGGGATCAACGAAGTCTTTGGCCGCAGTGCCTGTATATCCTATCTTCTCATCGGCCTTACTTTTGCCGCATCGCTTCTGAAACGTCAGCTTGATAAGCGGATCCGTCTTCTGATCTTTGCTCTTGACACGATCCTTTTTATCATTTTCTTCATTCTGTCTTCGGGACACACAGGCTATATTCAAACAGCACTTTGCCTGTATTCACTGCCTCTCTTCTTTATGGGCAAAAAGCCGGATTACCGTGTATTTAACACCTTTATCCTGGGCGGTATGATCCTGTCACTTACATACAGCTATTCTTCCAACGGTTATCTGTATGTCCTTTCAATGGGACACTTTATATCAAGCATAGGCTGCGTTATCGTAATAGACGGTTTTATAAGAGAGCTTGAAGAATACAGGCTTGGCTATGTCGTAACTCTCACGGCTGTCATATGCATCTCACTCATCCAGACAATGGAACTGCGTCTTTTGAATATCTACAGGGACGCACCGCTGCAGATGCTGAACTTCAGGATTTCCGAAGGCCCTGCCAAGGGTCTTAGCACAACAGCCGATCATTATGTCGCATACAACGTCACCTATTCAACCATTAAGAAATACTGCGTAAGCAGTGAACTAAATGTCCCGCAGAAGTATCCCAACTCAATGGAACTTGACTCAAACAGTATGGGAAATATCTTTATCACCAAGCTTCTGCCCTGGGGATATATGTGTACCGATCTTCGCGTGGGAGCTCCAACCACCTGGCGCACGGCATTTAACAGTGAGCGTCTGAAACCCTACTATGAAATGAATCCCGGAAGATATCCCGATATGATACTTGTTATGAATGAAGAATACGGATCCTATCTGACCTGCGGAGATGTTGAAGCAGATCCCTCACCCAACGAAAATGAAATAGGTGGATATCTGCTTGACTATGTAAATTCAAATGATTACGAAAAGATAACGGTTCCCTGCGGTATTCTCTATAAGCGAAGATAACAATGTCATTTCATCGACCGCCCGGGACCGGTTCCGGTTCCGTCAACAAGACCGATAAGATGATCTGCTCCCGCATAGAAGGCAAGAAGGCTGACCTGCATAAGTACGCGGTTTCCCGAATCCCCTATGCTTTCCCTTAATGCATCTTCCCTCGCAAAGCATACAGCCAGTGTAGCCAGAAGATAGCAGACAAAGCACATATCCCAAAATGTCATCGCGCCACTCTTCTCTCCCTTTTTGAAATTCACGATAAACAACAGAACATAGACTCCGATAATGTACATGGGGAAAAGCCCCCATCCGCTCCTGTTCGAAATGTTTCTTGCAAACGCAGACAGGTTTTCCGCAAAGAGCGTCTTATTCAATAAAAAGAGCACAAGATCAGCTGCAATAATTGAAAGCGGCAGGATAACTTTTATTCTTTTTCCTACAGGGTCAAATCTTCTTCCCCGAAAGATCATCACATAAACGGATACGGCGGCAATGGCCGCAAGCTGCAGTAATGCCTTTTCAGGCGTAAGAAACGTATACGGAGCGTCAACATTACATACAATAAACACCCAAAAAGAATATGCAAGAGCACACACAAACTCCGGAAGCAGAAAGGCACAGAACAATTCCGTATTTCTGTACTTAAGGGTCGAAAAGCAGATGACCAGAACAAGAGTCACCATAATGCCCTCCATCCGTAGCATTGACATCTGCAGCATAAGGATCCCAAGGATCGCCACCCTCCCCCTCATATCCACGCTGCTGTCCGCAGCGCGCTTTCTGTCAAATGTGTATGCGCAATAAACAACCATAAACATAAAACACATAAAGTAGCCGTTCGACATTATCCATTTAAACATAATGAGTACCGGCTGGGTGCATATAAGAAGAAGTGACAAAATAACCGTCGTAATATAAGCTTTCTTTCTTTCAAGTCTTGCGCCGGCATTCCTGTTTATGGCGTAAATCGCAATAAATAGGGTATTTATACCAAGAAAGGTCTGTATACCGAACCCCTCATTGAAACCATACATAAAAGGAAGGGTATTAAGGGTTGCCGATGTCTGCCCCACATCGGTCAAAAACACATCAAACTGGGGTCTTAAAAACCCGTATGAGACAAGAGCTCTCGGATACATCCAATAATAATACAGTGAATCATTTGATACGCTCACCGATATTATCCCCGAGGTTGAAATAACAGCGATACATAACATCGTTATTAAATATATGATCGTTTCTTTCCGGGATGATCCCCCCATGTATGCCATTTTTCCCGACCTGAAGGTACAAAATAAGCATATCGCTGCGATCAGGATACATATACCGGTCACACTTACCCTGTTAAAAGGGGATCCTGAAACAAGAAGTATAAAGCTTGTCAGTGAATACAGGGATATTCCTGTGGGAAAGGCAAGAAGCATTTCCGGCATATCCATATTTCCCCTGCACAGACATAAGTTCACAATAAAGCCGAACGCAAGAAGAACAAGGATCACCATCACCTGCTCCAGAAAATATGCGGTACTTGTTTTCCCCAAATAAAGGCTTATCATCTCACTCATTGCCGGATGCCTCCCCGATACTCCCGAATTCAGAATCGTAATACTCTTTGGTCATTATAAAGAGGTCCTCTTCTTCGACACCGTCAACGGTATTCCATAAGATCACAAGATCATCCGATGTAAAAACCGTTTCTCCGTTTGAGTCTGTTTCCGTGCACATATATGCCCGTATCTCATTAAGAAATTCATAATAATACCAGTAATAGGCAAAATAGTTGGCCGCTTCAAAGGGAAGATCTCCGTACAGGAAGCAGTATCTGAGCATATCGTTTATGGGACCGAGTGAAGCAAATTCTCTTGCAACCAGCTCATTGGTCACTATAGTGTCGTTCATTCCCGCATCCTTTATAAGCTCCGTATGAAGGTACTCAAGCAGATAATATTCATTTCTTGCATGGTAAAGGGCGTAATTAAATGTCTTGCCGTGCTGCTCCGGCTGACCCATCATGAAGGCATCATCCTTCACGTATACCTTCTTCCCTTCAAGCAGTGTTACAAGAAGACTGTCGGGATACTTGCCTGTTTCATAAAACTCTTTCTGGTAAAAGGCCTGATTACGGGGACGCACAAGTTCAATAAGGCTTTTAAGGTTCCTGACGTTATAAAGTGCACTCATGATCACCATCAAGAGGCCCAATATAAAAAGTATCATATTTCTGTATTCATTCTTTTTCCGGATCATGAGACCGGCCAGAACAGCAAGCCCCACAATTACAATATATCGCATATCTTATCCCTGTTTATTAAACAACTTTTTCAGAAAGATCATTAAATAGGCGATCAGTTCCTTCAGCGTCTTTCTGTTCAATACACAGCAGACAGCAAGCAACGCCATACCGATAAGAGCGCTCATTATCTGATCTCCGGTAATTGTTGCGTACAAGGCATACAGGCAGTAGAGGATCATGGAGATAAGAAATTCCTTCATCCTGTATCTTACCGGATAACACCTGACGGCATAATACGTCCCGATGGCAAAGTAGACCATATAGGTTACAGCCGTTGCCAGTGCGGCACCGATTCCTTTATATCGCGGTACCAAAAGTGTATTCCCGATAAGATTACATATGATAGCCGCCAAAGAAGCATAATTAAAGTACTTTATCTTACCCGTAAACTTAACTCCCTGTCCCGTCATCTCAAAAAGTATGCTGAGAATAGGCATAAGGGTCAGGAAGGGGATAATGGAAACGGCTTCCCTGTAATCCCTTCCGAGGATCATTACGATAACACCCCTGAAGGACGTCAGCATGAAGGCGGCACACATACACAAAAACTGTACCCTGTCAAACATGTTCTCGAAAAATCCCCTGCACTCTTCTTCACTGCAGCTTTCATATTTCTCCATGGCCACAGGCGACCAGAATGCCACAAAGGTTATCTTAACCGTAAGTATTATAGTCATTATCTGCATGGCCGATCCGTATATTCCGGTCTCGGAAAAATCATTGAATATCTTGATCGACCATTTATCCATGGATGACAGCAGCCATTCCATAAGAAGCATGGGGATAAATGGTATACCGTATCTTAAGAGTTCTCTCTGACTCAGCTCATGTCTTGTGATCTTATCCTTCCTTGTCACGAACAGATATCTTACCGCACATATCAGTGTAACTGTAAACAGGGAACCCGACATGGCATACATGACGACCCTGAAGTCACTGCCATACATCCGCGCAAACAGGATAATGAAGGACAGGTTCAGCACTTTCGACAGGATATTCAGATTCGAATACAGTACTCCGTTCTGGTCCATACGGATGTTCAGAAACAGAAACCTTTCAAAAACCGACGTCACCGTATAAACCACGACCGGAATCATAACACTGATCCCTGTTTCACCAAACAGAAATTCATTGAAAACCCCCGAGAAAAAACAATATACAAAAGCCAGTATGATGATAAGGATAAGCGGCGGAATAAGGCACTGGAAAAACAGGGTTTTACGATTTACACCTTCCCTGTAATAATAGCGTATATATGCCTGATCAAGGCCCAGAATGGCAAAAATATAAATTACGGTAACCGCCGTGGTAAACATTGTTGTCTTCCCGTACTCATCGGTTGCAAGTATACGGGTTGTGAGCGGGAGCTGAACAAGTCCCAGGACAAGCACCACGAAATTACCGTAGAAATATTTTATAAAGCTTGACAGCAGGTTTTCCTTCTTTTCCGTTTCCATTCTCCTTATAGTCTGATCCCGGTGACTATCATATTATTTCGCTGACCATGCAGGCCTCTGTTCCCCTCCCGGCTTCCCTTTGGAAGGAAGCTGTCACCGCAGGTGACTGATGAGGGGGTATGATCACTTACGTCCCTTCTCCACCGTATCTATGATAAACGGCGGACGGTTACGGCTGGCATCAAATGTTCTCCACAGGTATTCACCCAGGATCCCGAGCATCAACAGTATGGTTCCCGTAGAGAAGAGGATAAGACACATAAGGGATGCCCAGCCGTCTATGGGGGTTCCTATAAGCAGTCTCTCAAGTATAACCTCTATTATCCATAAGAAAGATATGATGGCACATACAGCGCCGACACCTGACATAAATTTTATGGGGAAGTAGGAGAAGCTCATCATGGAATCCATTACCAGCTTGATCTTCTTGCTCAGGGTCCACCTTGACTCTCCGATCTCCCTGTCCTTTCTGTGGAAGTAAATCTTCTCCGATCTGAAACCTACCCACAGAACCTGAAGGGTCAGGGCCGAGTTCTTCTCATCGAGCATTTCAATGACTCCGATGACCTGCCTGTCAAGAAGGTAGCAGTCAAAGCCTCCTTCAGGCATGTTCTTGTCAATGCATTTTCTCACGATCGAATAATACATATTCGCGAAAAACTTCTTTACGGCAGAATCATCCCTCTTAGCCCTCACGGCTATTACCACCTTATTGCCCTTCTTCCAGCTCTCATACATTTCAAGGATAAGTTCAGAGTCTTCCTGAAGATCAGCCTGTTTTGTCACTGCGCAGTCACCGGTACATACATGAAGACCGGCCAGTATTGCCGCATGCTCGCCGAAGTTTCTTGACAGTCTTACACACTGTACGTTTTCATCCATCTCCCGTATCCGGTTCATGATCTCCCATGAGTTGTCGCCGGAACCGTCATCAACAAATACTATCTCATAATCACCAAGTTTATGGAGGATCTTCTCCTTCATATCCTCATACAAAAGCATTAAAGTGTCCGAATTATAGTACACAGGTATAACTATCGAAATCTTGCTCATTATAATTCCTTTCCCTGCAATTTATTATTATGTCTTCCTGATAAGGGCTTTTTACGATCCTTTCCGTCAAGACCTTGTCTTCCCCTTGAGGGAAGATGCCCGAGGGACAGATGAGGTGTCATACGAACCGGTTCAATGCATCTACCGTATAATCGATCTCTTCCGCGGTCATACCGTTATACATCGGAATACTCAGAACCTCATCGGCACAGCTCTCCGTGATGGGAAGATCTCCCTTCTTATGTCCCAGATATTCATAAGCACCGGCAAGATGTGGCGGTATAGGATAATGGATGATCGTTGAGATACCCCTGCTTTTAAGATATTCCGCCAATTCATCGCGCCTTTTGCACCTGATCACGTACTGATGATATATATGCTCTGCCCCTTCCCTTACCCGTGGAAGGATTATTCCGGGATTGCTTACCCGTTTATCATACTCAGCGGCTATTTCTTTCTTTTCTCTGTTTGTTTCCTTCGCGTATTTGAGCCTTACCTTAAGCAACGCCGCCTGTATCTCATCAAGCCTTGAATTCGTACCGACAACCATGTTGTAATATCTCTTTTCGCTTCCGTAATTACGATATATACGCATTTTCCGTGCTATCTCCTCATCATCCGTGACAATGGCACCTCCGTCTCCGAAAGCACCGATATTTTTGCTTGGATAAAAGGAAAAGCATCCTATATCCCCAAAGCTTCCTGTTACCTTACCCTTATAAGCCGATCCGTGTGACTGGGCACAGTCTTCCACAAGTTTCAGATCATATCTTCTGCATATATCAACAATTTTATCCATCTGCGAAGCCTGGCCGTAGAGATGGACAACCAGAACAGCCTTTGTTTTATCAGTTATCTTCTCTTCTATCTTGCCGGCATCAATGTTGAAGTATTCATCCGGTTCAACAAATACCGGCGTTGCACCGTTTATGGTTATGCCCATCACACTGGCTATATAAGTGTTGCCCTGGACAATGACTTCATCTCCCTTACCGATCCCCAGTATCCTGAATGCCATCCACAGGGCATCAAGCCCGTTACCCAGGCCCACGCAGTATTTCGATCCTATATAATCCGCGAACTGTTCCTCAAATTCCCTAAGCTCACTACCCATAATATACCAGCCTGACCTGAGTACTTTAAGGGCCGCTTCCTCGAATTCGCTCTGATATCTGTAGAATCCCCTGTCCAGCCTGTTGGTTTGTATTTCCACGTTTTCTCTCCTTTACGACATCTGACTTATCTTACGTTCTTTCTATCCTTAATCCGGCTTGTCTGACAATTCCTTTATCCCTTATCTACCGCCTTGGGCGGTCCCCCTTTCCCCAAAGGGGAAGGTTTACTTACATCCATGTACAACCTCACATGTCTCATCACATGATTTTCCGTCGTATAAAGATTCCTGTACCTGTTATAGAAAAACTCACGGTCCCTGTCCAGTTCGTCACGGTCTTCGTAAAGCTTCTTAACTCTCTCAACGAACCGGCTTATGTCCTTTTTGGTATACAGGTTCTCCTTTTTTCCTACAACCTCCGGAAGTCCGCCAACATTCGTTGATACCACCGAACACTTCCTGCTCATGGCTTCCACGGCTGCCTTGCCGAAGGATTCAAACATCGAGGACATAACAAAAACATCCACCATATAATAGTAGTCGGCTATCTCCCTCTGGGAAAGATCCTGCATGTATATCAGCATATCGCGGCCGATCACATCCACGATCCCCTTCCTTATCCTCGCCGCTATATCCTCATCCTGTTCTTCATAGACCGACAAAACCAGAGCAACCTTGAATTTAACTCCCGCATCGCTTAATGCCTTTACAAGAACAGGCACAAGATCCCAGTCTTTTTCCTCCGATATCCTGCCGGCAAAGCCTACAACGAATTCCTTCTCAGCTATACCATGCCCGGCCCTCATCATGGGGCGTTTGGTCATATCAAATATATCGAAAGCAGAGCTTATGGTATTGGGAATAACCTTAATCGGAACCGCAATTTTCTCTAAAAGCCACTGCTGCCTGTTATACTCGGTCGTACATATCATGGCCGCTGCATGCTTCATGGTCTGCTTAATGCAGAACCTGGAATGCCTTCTGTAGCCGTATGCAAGCCCCCTGTCCGTATAGACAAAAGGAATATTTTTGAATGCACCCAGGCACCTTAAAAAACCGAAGCTTATAAGTGATTCCGACATGGAAACATGAATAAGATCGGGCTTTTCTTTTCGGATGATCCGGTTAAATGAGAATATCCTTCCAAGAAAATTCATGATCCTGGCAAATCTGCTTCTTTCACGGTTCTCACCGGATCTGTATTCAACCACCTTAAAATCAAAAACGCTCCTCTGTTTATCCAGCAGGAACGGGCATGCGACAACAGGTTCAAATCCCTGTTTTTTCAGGCCGTCACAAAGAGTCCAGGTAGACAGCTGTCCGCCTCCGGGCAGATCTATGGGGTATTCCATAAGAAAGAGTATTTTCATTCAGTTAGCCTTTCTCTGTGTCCTTAAACCAGTTATTCCTAAGGATACCTGCCGTTGAACATGGTCCTTCCTTAATACTGCATTCTCTTCCCTCCGCCAGATCATCTGCCAGAGTAAGAACATTTTTTGCCGCCACTTTGGGATTCCAGAGCCGGTTCATCTGTTCATATGCATTACTTCCCAGCTTTTCGCACAACTGCGGATCATTAAGGAGCTTCTCAAGCTTACCCGTCAGTGACTCAACGCTTCCGTTTTCAAATATAAGACCGGTGACCTTGTCCTTAACAAGCCAGGGTGTCGCACCCGGAGCATGGGATACCACTGTCGCACATCCCGCGTTTAATGCTTCATAAATAACGGAACCCCACCCTTCGAGGAAATTGCTTGTCATCACATATATCCTGGCATCCGCCATCTTCTCCCTTGCTTCATCGGGTGGCAGAAAATCCATGAAAAAAGTCCTGTCCGACAAATGGTACATATTTACCAGCATCTCAATATTCTTTCGCTCATTTCCTTCACCGACAAAAAGAACCCTGAATTTATATCCTTTGTCCCTTAATACGGCGCAGGCCTTAACAAGAAGGTCAGGGCGCTTAAGCTTAAGCATCCTCCCTTCCCAGAGGATAGTCGGCATTTCCGGGTCACCTGTCTCCCTGTCAGCCAATATCCGTTTCCTGTCCATGAGTTTCTTAATATCATACTCCTTATGCTCCGGAAAATAACCGAATTTATAGCACTTATCAGGATAACTGTTAAACATTTTCCGAAAGTCCCATGCAGTGTATGCGCTGGCTGCCAGGACGTAAATGTTTTTGTGCCTGTTCCTTACATGCAGATGGAGGTACTTCTTCGTAAGTCTCGGTATGAAAAACTTTATAAAGCCTTCCTTTAGCGGTCTCTCCGAATACCTGAAGGTTATCCTGTTAAGTTTAAGCCTCTCTTCAATAAATACCTCGGGTGCCGTTCCCATAACGACAACGTCGCTTGAACTGCCAAGCTTTAACGCCCTGTTATATGACTCTTCATTCAGGTATGTTCTCAATACATAAGGCGGTACGTCCTCGTTGCCCCATCCCATTGTCGAGCGGAATCCTTCTATGGGTTCCGTCTCAACAAAAGTAAAACCCGTCCCCAGCAAGGCTGCCCATTCATCGCAGAGGGCCTTCTGGTGATGATTATAATAATTTGAAAAGAAAGTTAATGTTTTTATCTCCATATCCTAACCTACTATAAGCTTTGCCATTTCAACCAGGAAGCATTCGAAAAAGTAGAGCGGACTGTATCCGTTATCCCGGTATATACCATACTTTATCCTTACCCTCTCAAACGCCTTTTTAAGGCTCCTTTCGTGTGAAGTACCGTTCATTGTAAAGTCAGCTGTCACAACATTTCTTATGACCGTTTTTGCTCCTGCTTTCCTAAGCCTTAAGACGAGATCATAGTCATCATGTATGGTCTCATTTCTGTATTTGTATTTCTTATACATCTCTTTTGATATGAATGTTGTGGGATGATTCCAGTCCCTGGATGTTGCATATTTTCTGTATCTTGCCTTCTTTACAAAAGTCCTCCCCGAAGGCATATGCATCTTAAGGTCCGCATAAAACATATCGAAGGGTTCTTCCGCATATGTTTTTAAAACAGTCTCAATGGCACAGGGTTCATACCAGTCATCCGAATTGATCATCCCTATCAGATCACCGGAAGCCATTCCTATTCCCTTATTCATGGCGTCATATATCCCCTTGTCGGGTTCTGATATTATCTTTAATCCGATACCTTTTTCTTCAAATCTCCTTCTGTACCCTTCTGCTGTTTCAAGGGTGTTATCCGTTGATTTTCCGTCAACTATTATATATTCAAAAGGACTTACGCTTTGCGCAAGAACCGATTCCATAGTTCTGCTTAAAGTTGCGGCACTGTTGTAGGTAACCGTTATTATAGAAACGGAAAGATTATTTATCACCAAAGGCCTCCGTTGATTCTTCTGCCTTGAATATAACCATGACAGTCTGGAAGAGAAGCTGTATATCCCTTATCAGGGAATAGTTCTCGATATACATAAGATCAAGCATAAGCTTATCCCTGGAAGACGTATTGTACTTCCCGAATATCTGGGCATATCCGGTAAGTCCCGCCTTCATCCTGAGCCTGTAGCGGAACTCCGGAAGCTCCTTCTCATAATCCTTTACGTTTTCAAGCATTTCAGGTCTCGGACCCACCAGGGACATGTCCCCTTTAACTATGTTTAAAAGCTGAGGCAGTTCATCTATCCTGTATTTTCGAAGGACCCTGCCTACCGGAGTGATCCTGTCATCATCCCTGATCACTGACCGGTTCTCAACATTCTCCCTCATGGTTCTGAATTTATAGATCTCAAAGACCTTTCCGTTTGCCGTTGCCCTCTTCTGCCGGAACAATACCTTTCCACCGTCATTTTTCTTGATGCAGACAGCGCTTATAAGAAGGACGGGACTCAACAGGACCAGCATGACCGTCGAGATCACGATATCCATAAGGCGCTTGACTATCCTCTGTTCCCAGGATATAAGATGGAACTGCCAGGCATAAAAAGAAATATCGTCCATGATCATCTGCTGTGAGTTGTGCTCAAGGATATCTGCCACATTGGGATTATAATAGATATTCTTAAGGTTCTGATAACACCAGTCGATCACATCCTTCCTGATATCAACCGGGACCTCATACATTACCACCGTATCTGCCTGTACGATCTTATCCTTCAGTTTGGGATCATTGCTGCTGACCACATCATAAACCGAATATCTTCTGGACAGGTCTGACAACGCCGCAACAACCCTTCCCACATTATTGTCAGGACTTATGACAAGACACTTCTCCGGATCATTAAGCCGGAAATAGAACGAGTTTCCAAGCTTAATAAAGATCAGATGTATAAAAAACTGAATGATGATGACCGAAAAAAGGATCCCGACATTCTCGATCTTGAATGTAGCATTATTGGCCTCATTTGTCTTCATGATGGTAAGTTCGAAATAAGTTATGAGGTCTGTTATGATACCTGAGATGGTCAGCGATAAAAGAATATCCTTATCCTTCTTCTTTCCTATGTCATAGCTTCCGTAGGTACCCGATAAAAGAACCAGGATTATTGCATAAGTCGACATTGTTACCGCGGCCGTACGCGACAGATCTATTATCTCCCTGTTATCTATGGCAAAGAGAAGAAAAAAGGTTGCAAAGGAAGCCGCATACATCAGGAACTTCAAAGCAAACAATATGCTTTTTTCAAATTTCTTGCAAAAGTCTCTCATATGGTTTCATAAACATTCTGTATGTATTCCAGAAAGCGGTATTCCTTACTGTAGAGTTGTGCTCTCCGTAAGCACATCTCCCGTGTATAGGCCTGACCACCGGAATTAAGTATCTTCTCGATCGCCGCCACGATCCCCTGGATGGAATTACGTTCAACAACCTCTCCGCACGTTTCATCAATACTCTCCGGACTTCCTCCCGCCTTATAGGTAATGACCGGCGTGCCGCATGCCAAAGCTTCAAGATTGGTTGTCGGGAAGGTATCTTCAAGGGTAAGATTTATATATATATCAGCCATGGAATAGAGGGCAGCAAGCTCCTCTGTACTGTTTGTCTTCTTAAGGCCTATTATCCTGTCATTAAGGCTGTTCATCTGCTTGTCGTTAAGGCCGACCAGTATGATCGCGTACTTGTCCGAAAGCGTCTTTGAAAGCATGTCGAACTGGGCAAGCCCTTTTCTGTCCCGCCACGGGTTTGCAACTCCCAAAAGAATGATCTTGTTTCTCAGCTCGAGTTCATTTTTAATGTTGAACACAAGGTTCCCGTCCGATACATTCTCATCATATGGGTAAAACTGAGTCAGGTCGATTCCCGTAGGTACCACAACAACAGGATATTCCTGCAAAAATGACTGTTCAACCTTCTCCTTCAGCCAACGTGAAGGAGTTACAAGCGTCAGGTTATTGATGCCTGTAAAGAGTTGTTTCTTATCCTCGTAATTTACCGCCGAGCTGTCGGTACCGAATGACCTGGGATATTCCCTTAACTGTTCGCATTTATAACAGCCGCTCATCCATTTTGAACAGCCTATATATTCAAAATGGCTGCAGTGACCCGTAAAGGTCCAGCAGTCATGCAGAGTCCATATTATCTTCTTGCCGCAGTCCTTAAGATATTCGAAAAGCACATCCAGGTTCAGGTAATAACCATGAATATTATGCAGATGGATGATATCCGGATCGTATTCCCTGACCATATAGATAAAATCCATCGTAGCCCTTCTTGAGTAAAACCCGTGCCTGTCAAAGAGCCTGCTCAGGGCACCATGTATATAAACGTCTGTATCCGTTCCTATCCTGTAGGCCCTTACATCGGAGGGTGCTTCTCCCCTGCCGTACGCGACCAGGCACTCATATCCCGCAGACATAAGTGTATGGTAAAGGCCGACAACAAGCCTTCCGACACTGCCTGTACCGCACACTGTATTTACTAACAGCACCTTCCTTCCGGTAAACCCGTTCATGGCTGTCGCCATGTGAGACATCCTTGAATCGATAACCTCCTGAGGGATTATCGGTTGGACAGGGACCGCATTTCCGGCATATATATTGTCCATGTTTCCGTTAAGGGATATGGCAGAAGCATCATGCATGGAGGGCATCTCAGATACGAACTGCCTTGCATTCTCCCGGATGATATCATTCTGTATATCCTGCTGCCTCAAGTATTCCTGTTTCAGTTCTTCCTGCCTTGCATTATATTCCTGTCTTAGCTTCTCCTCCTGCTGCTCCATGAGGATCCGCGCATCCAGAAGGTCCTGATCATATTCCTTTCGGACATCTATCATCTGAAATTCTTTTTTATCCATCGGTCAGTGTTTAATCCTCATCATCCGCATCATTCAGGATAAGATGCATTACCCTCTCCTGTCCCTTGGAAAAATCCTTCAAAAGCTGAAGCCTTCTCATCTCAGACCTTACCTTCGGAGTCATTATCAGCCACTTTATCGTTGATATGATCGTGGAATCATCCTGCTCTTTTCCTATACCGAGATTGATGAAACCGTTCTGTATCCCCGCAAATACATGTTCAGCCTCCCGCTCATTCTGGGCCAGTACAACGGACGGAACACCCATGCTGGCAAGTTCAAACACGGTCCTTCCCTGTGAAGTTACTGCCAGGTCGGCCTTGCTCATATAAGAGCTCACACGTCTTACATCATTATGAACAAAGATATTGTTCTCCTCGTCAGTCACTATTTTATCCTTATGTTCATAAGCAAATCCCACGAGAAAATGGAACTTGATCTTCTTATACTCCTTATGGATCTCCCTGGCTACCTTATACATCCTTCCGGTAAGATCGCTGGGATCGGCTCCTCCGAAAATGATGATCATGTTCTCTACCTTTTCGGAAAACTCCGAAGGCTCTTCCTCCAGAAATTCATCTCTTATGCAGAAATATTTCGATCCGTAATATTCATTATGGAGTTTCTCGCCCTTCTCATAAAGGGCATTTATTACGGCATCGGCATACTTGGCTCCGGGACCGACATCTTCGAAATTGACAACTCTTCCCGCATACTTATTCACCATTGTCATATAA
>DPZM01000260.1:16591-21755 GCA_003535955.1 Lachnospiraceae bacterium
AAATTGGATTCGTTTATCTTATCTATTCCTATGTCACTGTCTTTATCCGCAACAAAGACAATGTCATGTCCCGTAAGCTTATATGCCAGTGTAAGACACCTGTATATATGTCCCATACCAAGCTTCATCTTACCAACGGTCCGAAACATGATCTTCTTACGCCGCAAAATATTCTCGCAAAGGACCCAGTCGGAATAAGTATCAATGTCCACGGCCTCATCCTCAGGTATCTCGAATATATTGACCTTCCTGCCGATACGGCCGGTTTCCGTTACACATTCACGCCTTGTTATGAGGAAACCGCCCGTCTCCACATAATTGGCAGGCAGCTCCTGCGAATTAAGCCGCTTATCATAATTCTTAACGATCTGCCCGTCCTTTATTGACCATGACAGGTGCGGCTTGTTCATGGCGCTTATTACCGTGTCCCACTCGGAACCCTCAAAGAACTCAATTGCATTCTTTATGGTTTCGGCCTTAAGTGTCGGAGATGTACACTGCATGGTGATCACCGTGTCATACTTACATCTCTTCTTTTCTTCCATGTATGTAAGGGCATGATAAATAACAGGGTCAAGCGTAACCGAATCCGTAGCAAGCTCCGCGGGTCTTGCGATAACCTCAACGCCCCGCTTTTTCACTATCCCTAAAAGCTCCTCGTCATCCGTGGATACGGCAACATCCACATCCATGAATTTCTTAAGTGACTTTGCATTCTCTATGGAATAAACGATAAGGGGCTTGCCGCACATGATACGGACGTTTTTCCTCGGTATACGCTTCGAACCGCCCCTTGCCGGTATTATGATCAATGATTTCATTTTTTCCTCACTTTTTTTATGGTTAGTATATTAAATCCTTATATTTTAGTCAAATTAAGCCTTTTCTTAAGATAACCGGCAAGCAGCATGACATCCTTCCTGTTTATAATGGCAAAAAGGGTCAAAGTCACGCCTGCAACACTGTATCTTTTAATGATCGTACCGGTCCCGTCTCCATAAAACAGGCACATTGCGATTCCTGCTGCCATGCTGACCCCCATGGCGATAAACATATAAGCATTGGCATATACCTTCTCCTTAATGACATAGGTAACGGCAATATAGTGAAAGAGCATAAGCAGAAGATAGCTTACAAGCGTCGTATAGGCGGCCGCAACGTAACCGTATCTCGGGATCATGGCGGCATTCATTATTGTATTGGCTATCGCTGCCATAACAGAGGCTGCGGCGATTATCGGAGTCCTTTTGAAAAAAAGCTCGATATTTACATAGTTGGTGTAGAAATACTGGGCCAGGGTTCCCAAGGCCACCGGAGGGATTACCCATTTTGCGATCCAGTAATCCCTTGCACGCGGTGCAAGTATCATAAGGGCTTCAGGCGCTACAGTAATAAAGCCAAGGGACAGAAAGCAGCCAAGGAGGACCAGCTTTTTCTGAAGCTCCTTTATCTTTTCGCGGTTTCCCGATGCCAGTTGATCATTGAGCCAGGGCAGCCATGCCTGGCCAATGGCATTTGTAAATATGGCAAGCAGGGTTGATATCGAATAGCCGTAAATATACAGGCCCGCATCGGCATCCGAGCATAAATTCTTGATCATTATCCTGTCTATCTGGGCAAGTACTACAAGGGCAAGAGCGTGAGGGATCATGGGGAGACCGATCCTTAAGGCATACTCCCAGTACTCCCGTTTATAGAATACCTTACCCTTTTTTAATATATTTATATAAAAGGCAATACCCATAAGAAATGTCGGAAGGATGGTTCCCAGAATCTTTCCTATATACCTTTTATCATTGAACAGATACATAAGGGTAATTGAAAGTACCACGGTTCCAATACAGGTTATGACGGATATGGCTATATTTTCCCTGTATTTATACTCAAACCTGCATTTCTCCTGCATGTACTGCACAGAAGGATAAATGACAAGATAAGCAAAAAGTGCCATGACAAGGGGAACTTCATATTTTATGATACCCGATATCTGCTCCCTGAATACGGTCACTAAGATAAGTACACAAAAAGCGAAGGAGCTTGAGAGTCCCTGCATGGCGGACATATACTCATCAAACTTCTCCTTAAAATCTATCTTGGCCCTGCCTACGGAATAAACAATGCACAGGCAGGTTATTATATTGAACACTTCAATATACGAATTAAAGGTATTGGCACGGCCGTAATCGCCGGTTGTAAGCATCGCGGTGTAGATCGGGCTTGTGATTATGGCAACCGCCCTTATAGCTATGCTTGATACGGTATACCAGATACCGCTCTTTAATACCAGATTCTTCTCGGACATTTATTTAATTCTTTACCTTTATTTCTCCAAAATGCTATACTTATTATAACATAAAGCATTAAAGGGCGAAAGATAAACGATATGAACGAAAACCTTATGGCAGTTAAAAACGAAATAAACAAGGTCCTCCGCGGCAAGGATGATATCATCGACATGGTCTTATGTACCATGCTTGCGGGAGGACATATACTCCTTGAAGACATTCCCGGTGTCGGCAAGACAACGCTTGCCGTTGCCCTCTCAAGGTCACTCGGGATCGGATATAAGAGAATGCAGTTTACACCCGATGTGCTTCCTTCCGATATTCTCGGTTTTTCCATGTATGACCGGGAGAAGAATGACTTTACCTTTAAACCGGGAGCGGTATTTACCAATCTCTTCCTTGCAGATGAGATAAACAGGACCTCGCCCAAGACACAGGCCGCCCTGCTGGAGGTTATGGAAGAGCGGCGCGTTACCGTAGAATCAACCACTTATAAGCTCAAGGCACCCTTTTTCGTTATAGCTACCCAGAACCCCATCGGAGCTTCGGGAACCCAGAAGCTTCCCGACTCCCAGCTGGACCGTTTCTTCGTACGCCTTACCCTGGGATACCCTGACCACTTCGCTGCAACCGAGATCCTTAAGGGTAATTCCTTTGAAGCCATCGACACGGTCAACAGGGTCATGGATGCGGGGTCTATCATATCTTATCAGGAGCAGGCTGCCAATGTCCATGCATCCGATGAGATATGCGATTATGTTGTATCGCTGAGTGAAGCTACCAGAAATACGGATATGCTCATACAGGGGGTTTCACCCCGCGGCTCCATTGCCATTTTAAAGCTCGCGAAGGCTTACGCCTGTTATGAGGGGCGTGACTTTGTCATTCCGGAGGATATCCACAAGGTCATCCGTCCTGTCTGCAACCACCGTATAATACTCTCAACCAAGGCAAAGGCAGCGGGCAGGAGTGCCGAAGACATAATCACCGGTATACTTGATTTCGTTCCCGTACCGTTATTATAGGGGAGCGGAATATCGCCATATCAGGAGGGATCGTTTTCTTGACTACACCGCAGGATAAGATAATAAAACGCCGCCGGCTGCTTGGCTGGTTTCTTCAGAAGACCAGCTCACCCGTCCTGGCATGGGTCTCATACATTAGCGTATTCATCTTTTCTCTGTTTTTTTCGTATTTTTATCTTCAGTCCTTTTTCTATCTTATTTCAATACTCCTTTTAAGCCTTCCTGTCCTGTCGTACAACCTCACAAGATATGCATCGGGGAAGCTTACCCTCTCACTTGATCTGACGGCAGATCATCTTTTGCTAAGCATTAATAATCCCACCCCGGTCCCGATCTCATGCGCGGACATCACTATCGACCTGTATTCACTGTTTTATGGCGGGTATGAACGTGAGACTCACTCTCTTTCACTCAGATCCCGGGGCGTGAGTACGCTTGATTTCCCTCTGCGGATAAAAAAATACGGAATATACGAAGCACATGCAGGAGATCTTTTATTATATGATCCTCTCCACCTCTTTACATTCAGTCAGGATATAGAGCTTACCCGGTCCGTCACCATAATGCCCGAGGCTCTTCCCCTTGAAAAAAGGCATGAAATTGTTTATGAGGAAGGTTTTGATGAGTTCACCGATACAGGCCGCAAGGGAAACGCTTCAAGTAACGTGACGGATATACGTGAGTACAGGCCGGGTGACCGTTTATCGAGGATCCACTGGAAACTTACCGAGAAGCTTGATACCCTTATCGTCAAAGAAAACGAAGCCACATCATCCAATGATTTCGTTGTTCTTTTAGAGCTCTACCAGCCTGTCAGGGAAGAGTGTGAAAAGGAGCCTTCCTTAAGCAGCACACTGAATAAGGCCATAGAAGAAGCCATGGCCGTATCGGTCGAGCTCATCAGGGCCGGCGAGCCTTTTGTTTTTATGTTTTACAATGAAAAAGCAGCTGATTTTGTACAGATAAGGATAAATTCGGAAGACGATCTTAACGAAGCAATGACGCAGGCGTTCTATGCGGGAAGTTATGATACAAAGGATCTGGCATTGTCTGTATACCAAAAGTCCGGACAGGATAAAGGAACCCTCATACATGTTAACTGACGAACTCTATTACGGCTTTTCAAAAAGTGAAAATTCGTGGCATGAAAAGAACAACGACGTGCTCCACTGTCTTATTGTCGGCATGCTTATTTTCTGTGCCTCCGCCGGTTGTGTGCTCGGCCTTCTGAGCCAGTTTGAGCTCGCAGCCAACTACCCTCTGATAATCATCCTTCTCCTGATCAGTGCCCTCTTTCTGGCGCTCATACATATATCCAGGCTTTTCTATAACTTCGGATATTTTCTGTTTATGTTCCTCTTTGCTTACGGGCTGTTTGCAATGAGGACCTATGCCAATTCCGGCTATCAGGCTCTCTTAAATATAATAAACGAAGCCTATTCCGACCACTATCTTCTTTCGTCTGTACGTGAATATACGGAGATAATACAGGACAGATACCTGACCATAACCACCGTCAGTATCTTTCTCGGTATATTTCTTGTTCTTTTGCTTAATGTTGACGTCTTCAACAATATGTACTATGCCACAGCCTTCTTCCTGACCTTCCTGCCCTTACAGATCGGTATCTTCATAGGCAGATATCCTTCGTATCTGTCCCTTAGCTTCCTCTTTTTCTCCTATTTCGGGATATTCCTGCTAAGACATTCCTGCCACTTTTATTTTGTACAGCCTGCAAGGCGGAAGAAGCCCCGGGAATACTCCTTTGATTATTACGATAAAAAGGGAAGGCTCATTATCTTCCATAAATCCAATGCCCGGTCCATGCTGTCGATCTGTCTTTTTGCCCTGCTT
>DPZM01000134.1:0-1445 GCA_003535955.1 Lachnospiraceae bacterium
CTGTCCTGTGTTCCGCTTACATGCACGCCCTCCCAGGCTTCAACAACACCCAACTTCACGCGGGCATTCCTTATCTCTTCTTCGGGAACCTCCAGAAGTTGACTCAGATATTTATCCGAGAAGCCGTCCTTCTTGGCCGCGGTAAGAACTTCGTCGGGAAGAGAGCTTCCCTTGTATGACTTTATCGTCTCCTCTTCGAATACAAGCTCCTGCATCTGCTCTATGAAGTAGGGCTTGATCCTGGTTATATTATAAAGTTCATCAACGGTTGCTCCCTTACGGATTGCTTCATACATGATGAACTGGCGCTCCGATGTGGGAACGTGCAGCATATCCATAAGTTCCTTCTTGGACTTCTCTGCGAAGTTCTTGGCTCCTCCCAGTCCGTAACGTCCGATCTCTAGGGACCTTATAGCCTTCTGGAAGGCTTCCTTGTAGGTCTTGCCGATACTCATAACTTCACCGACAGCCCTCATCTGGGTTCCGAGCTTATCCACAGCCCCCTTGAACTTCTCAAATGCCCAGCGGGCATACTTGATAACAATGTAATCGCCGTCCGGCTTATACTTATCAAGAGTTCCGTACTTACCGCAGGGGATGTCCTCAAGGTCAAGTCCTGCCGCAAGCATTGCCGACACAAGCGCGATCGGGAAGCCCGTAGCCTTGGAAGCAAGGGCCGACGAACGCGATGTACGGGGATTGATCTCTATTACTATGATCCTGCCGGTCTCGGTATTCCTTGCAAACTGTACATTTGTACCGCCGATGACCTGGATCTTGTCAACTATCTTATATGCCTGGCGCTGAAGCTCGGCCTGTACGTCCTCGGGGATAGTGAGCATAGGCGCCGAACAGAAGGAATCACCCGTATGCACTCCCAGTGGATCGATATTCTCTATGAAACAGACGGTTATCATCTTACCCGTAGAGTCCCTTACCACCTCAAGCTCCAGCTCCTCCCAGCCAAGGACTGATTCTTCAACAAGCACCTGCCCTACAAGGGATGCCTGAAGACCTCTCTCACATACAGTCTTTAATTCCTCAACATTGTAAACCAGGCCGCCGCCCGCACCGCCCATGGTATATGCGGGACGAAGTACTACCGGGTAGCCCAGCTTATCTGCTATCTTAAGAGCATCATCCACCGAGTAGGCAACTTCCGACCTTGCCATCTCGATCCCAAGCTCGTTCATGGTCTCCTTGAATTCGATACGGTCCTCACCCCTCTCGATCGCGTCAACCTGAACACCTATGACCTTGACTCCGTATTTATCAAGGACTCCGGCCTTGTTTAATTCGGAGCAAAGATTAAGACCGGTCTGTCCGCCCAGGTTAGGCAATAATCCATCCGGTCTCTCCTTCTCAATTATCTGTGTAAGCCTCTCAAGGTTAAGGGGCTCGATATAGGTTACATCTGCCGTTTCAGGGTCGGTCATTATCGTTGC
>DPZM01000134.1:1584-2307 GCA_003535955.1 Lachnospiraceae bacterium
GAATAGTCAAATTCACACGCCTGGCCGATGATGATCGGACCCGAGCCGATGATCAGAATCTTGTGGATGTCTTCTCTCTTTTTCATTAGCTTCTCCTCTATATCTGAATTTTTACACACCATTTAGTAGTATATCAAAAAAACGCTCGGGTTAAAATACCCGAGCGTCAAAAATTTTAACTAAAAATCAGGGCCTTTTTGCTCCACAATTCGAGCAGAAATTACCGCTGTTTACAGTTCCGCATGAACAGGTCCATTCAGCCGGCGCAGGCCTTGGTGATCCGCACTCGCTGCAGAACTTGCCGGTGTTGCCTGTTTTACCGCATGAGCAATTCCATGCAGAGCCTGCAGGAGCTGCCGGAGCAGGTGCGGGTGCTGCCTGTGCCGCAGCTGCCTGTTGCTGTGCACCCATCGCATATAACTGGCCTGCGTTCATTCCGCCTGCCTGCTGAGCCATGTTCATTCCTGCGAATGCCATCATGGGACCTGCACTTGTATTGGAAGCCGCTGCCTTCATGGCCTCTGCCTGGGCTGCCGTAAGTGCTGCCGCACCCATCGTCGCATCCTTCATGGTGGCCGTCTTCTGAAGATCCTTGATCATCTGCTCGTCTTCCGGTGAAGCGGTCACTGAATTAACACCGAAGGAAACAACCTCAATACCGCGGAGTTCACTCCACTTCTTGGAAAGTACCTCATTAAGAGCATCTGCCAGCTCCGTGGTGTG
>DPZM01000134.1:2428-15707 GCA_003535955.1 Lachnospiraceae bacterium
GACTTTAATTGTCCGTCTATTTCAGCCCTGTCATATGAACCCGCTACATTACCGCAAACATTTGTATAGAAAAGAATAGGATCTACGATCTTGTAGGAATACTCACCGTGGCAGCGGATCGAGATATCAACATCAAGGTTGATGTTCCTGTCAACAACCCTGAAGGGAACCGGATTAACGGTACCGTACTTGTTACCGATTATCTCCTTGGTATTGATATAGTAAACCCTCTGGTCCTTACCGGTATCGCCGCCAAATGACAGCCTCTTGCCTATCTGGGCAAATGTATTCTTTATATTGTCACCCAGGTTACCGTAGAAGATACTGGGCTCGGTTGATTCATCATAAACGAACTCACCGGGCTCCGCACACAGTTCAACCACCTTGCCCTGATCAACGATGAGCATACACTGTCCGTCTGCAACAGCAATGATGGAGCCATTGCTTATTATATTGTCGCTTCCCTTGGTATTTGAGCTGTTCTTACCCTTCCTTTTGGCCCCCTTGACAACCAGTACATCCGCATTCAGTGACTCGCAATAGAAGTACTCACGCCATGAATCCGCAAGTGCACTTGAAGCTGCTCCCATTGCTGCTGATATTAATCCCATAATCATTACCCTCCTGTTTTATGTTCTTGCAGGCTCACGCCCGACCTTTAATATACCATATTTATCGCGTATACACAACAAGTGACACATCGGTTCTGAACCAATGTGTCAGCAAATGTGACAATTTCGTAAGGGATAAGCTGGGGTTTACTCGTTAAAGTAACGGGAGATACCGGCAATGAGGCCCGTTTCCTGCCTGCTCCTGTTCCGCATTACCTTCTCGGGCTGGATATAAGCCTCGAACTCAGTCCGGGCGGCATTTAAGCATTCCTTCTCGTAACGGCGGAACTTGTTCATTACTTTAGTGTTCTTGCACAGCTTAATATACTCCGGGTCATACCTGGCATAATAATTATCATACTTGCCCCGTATGAGCTTGCGAAACCTCTCGTCCGATTCAAAATCATCACACAGGATCTTTACATGAGTATACAATATGAAGAAATCCGTCTGCCTGTACACAACTCCGAATTTACCGGGCCTGCACCGTTTCAGCGAGTCAAAGGAACTTCTCGCATCATTACATATAAGGTACAGCTTCCCAAGCTGGAAGTTGACCCAGGTGGCATAATCGGATTCCGGATCCAGCGAATCCGACAGCTTGTAATACAGCTCATAAGCCTTCTGGTACTCGCCGGACATAAACAGATTAAGAGCGCTCGACATGGAATCATTTAATGATATCGACTCAGTATTCTTAAGATAGGCCGGCCTTATCAGCCGCACACCGTGGTAGCGGTTCTTGGCAGGCTCAACCCGGTTCTGCTCATCCGCTTCGACCACAAGGATCTCATTAAGGTCATCCGATTTCCCGGGCAGGGCAAGAAGATGTTCATTGTATTTCTTGTGCCCTATGATAAGACAGGTTTCTTCATAAGCCTCGAACTCACCCGCAACCTCGGCGGCAGCCCTCTCGATCTCCCTCATGTGGTTCATCGCATATGATTGGTCAAGACAGCCCCTGTAGTAGGTCCTCAGTTCCTTCTCGTAGTGCTTCATCCTTACGTCAAGAAGGGCATGTCCTATATGTATGTAAAAGTCATTCTCATCCTCGATAAAGTCAAGATTACAGTGATAATACATCTGGACCGCACGGTCATAGTCACCCAGGAAATAATATGACTCTCCAAGGCAGAAGGCGCTCTCGGTATAGTCGCGCATATTATAGTTACTGTACCTTATTACGCGTTCATACTGCTCTATCGCCCTCTCTAACTGGTCCGTCTGCCTGAAGTATCTTGCATCATAGAGCCACTCATCTATGCTCATGCCGGCAGCCTTAAGGGCATCATCCTCCATGATCCTGGCCACAGCCGTTTCGAAGGTGATCATATCGTCATTGCTGAACACGGCCATCTTGTCCATATCCCATACGATACGCAGTCCATACGCCGAAAGAATACGGTTTATATCTGCTTCCGACTGTTCAAAATGCGCAAAAGAATCAAAGGGATCGATCCCATACCACTGACGGAAGGCATTATTGACCATCCTGATGATGCTTCCTTCGGCGGAAGATGACGCAAACCAGTAGAGTGTCTCATCTTCAAGGTCAAAATGCCTGAAAGGATTATCTATACTTACATCTCTTGTCTTTAAGTTCCACCGCACCGAAACATTGGTGCCCAGAATAATAAGAAAATCACCGTTTAGGATATATCTTGTACATGGATTAAGCGAAGACTCCATTGCCTTCGCCGTTCTGTACATCCTTATATCAAGTTCCTTAAAGAGTTCAAAGTAGATCAAGTCCCCGTGTCCCTCAGTTAACCCTCATCTGATGTGTAAGCCTGTAATTCTTCCCCTCCAGCTCCTCAACAAGCAGGTTCATATCATATGTATAGGCTCCTATTTCATTCAGGGCATCATCCATATACGCCGCTACATAATCCTTGTTCGAGTAAGCCGCATATACTGTCTGTACAAGTGATTCCGACGCGACTACATTCTCAAACGAATACTCCCCCAGCCCATGCTGAACTATCTGGTCATGACAATTGGTATAGTAAGAATCAATATCCCTGATCAGGGAATCTTCGGATATTCCTGCCTCCTCAAGGGTCCGCATTTTATGTTCCTCGGCCGGTTCCGCTGAGGCTTCCTCAGTCACTTCGGTCTCCTCTTCTTCTATATCCTTCACTTCAACAGCCCTTCCCCGGAAGATAAGGCCCTGAAGCTTCGCTGTCAGGGCCGGATTATACGCGCAAACAACGATCAGAATAGTGAGCAGGACAAGGAGTCCGGCGATCACATACAAAATCTTTCTTATAACCTTCATTTATTAACTGCCCCTTACTACAAGAATTAGTATATTTTTGAATCAGAGCTCAAAAAATCCACAACATATATAATAAACCATTATATATGATTTGTCATGTTTTTTCACCCTTTAATGTGTTATACTGTTAATTGCAAGAAACAGTATATGAGGAAAATGATTATGTTTAAAAGGATCTTTTCATTGATAACGGCAGCGGCTCTTATAGGTATGTATGTACTTACACTCATTTTCGGTCTCATGCAGAAGCCGGAGACCACAACCCTTCTGATGGCATCTGTTGCCGCCACCATTCTTGTTCCTGTTACCATCTATGCCTATCAGCGTATTTACGATCTTATAAACAAAAAATCATAAATATGAAAAATGATGACGCATTGTGCAATTTGACGAAAAGTATGTGGGGATAACAAAAGCCCGTGATCACCGGGTTTCCGGACGATCACGGGCTTTGTTGAAGTGTGTTGAAGCCAAGTGCAGGAAAAGAGACTTGAACTCTCATGGTATTGCTACCACACGGACCTGAACCGTGCGCGTCTGCCAATTCCGCCATTCCTGCATATGTCTTACTTCGTAATCCATATGCTTCGTGAAGCCATCCTGAATCTGCTTCGCAGATAGGCTTCACTCACACCTGAATCACTTTCTCACGTCCTCACAATCAAGTTGTTCGGACTGATTTTAAGATTACTACATTTGTATTACTGACATAATCCATTACTTAAAATAAACGAGCACCTTTAAGGCGCTCGTTTATTTTACCCAATATGCCGTATCTTGTCAAGAAGCTGTATCAAAAATACTTCCGGACGCATCGGGAACACTGTAATTACCTGCAGAACCATACCCACTGAGTGACTTGGCTGCTTCGGATATTGTAGATGCAAGCTCCGAATAATCAGTGGACTTCTCCGAAGTATCTGTTGCCTGTTTAGCATACCAGGTCTTGGCAAGTTTACCATAGCTGCCATTCTTGAGGCTGGCGTAATCCGAGTAGAAATTGGTACTCAGATTGGATGCCGAGCTCTTACCCGAAACATCAAACATATTAAAAGACTTCGAAGAATTATTATTCAACGAATTAAATAATACGCTGTAGTTCTGGGTCGAGCCGTAGCCGCTCAGAAAGGCCTTGCCCATAGCCGACAATGTTGACATAAACATCACTCCTTTGAATTCACAAGATCAACAGTTCCATCTGTCACATCCGCCTTCTTATCTTATTTTATACTAGCATAAGAGGGCTGATTTTTCAATACATGCCGGTCTGTTTTCGTCACTTTTTTTATCTTTTCCAAAATAGAAAAATTGTACTTGACATTAGACCTCTCTTCCATTATTATATGACTGTTGCAAATTTAATATTGCAGACGGGGTGTGGCTCAGTTTGGTTAGAGCGCCATCTTAGGGAGGTGGAGGCCGCTGGTTCGAATCCAGTCACTCCGATAAGGTTCTCGGGTTATCCGGGAACCTTTTTTAGAATCTTTGAACCTGTTCCGAACAGATACAGGCATAATTCTTGAGAGGATATGAAAATGAGTGATAAACCCACCCGCCTTGCCGGCCTTGATCTGGTCCGTTTCACCGCGGCCCTCTTCGTGGTCTCGGTTCACTACTTCTTCAACTGCGGCTACTACAGTGCTCCCCTTGTCGATAAGGTAACCTTTATGATGACAGCGGCAAGGTGGCTCTTCTTATGCTGTGTTCCCCTGTATATGATGCTTACCGGCTATTTTAAATGCAACAAGGAATTAAACAGAACTCATTATATGTCCTTTATCCCTGTCTTCGTTGCCTATGTGGTCATATCCGTGATCAAGATCTTTGTCGGCAACTACTATTACGGCAAGGTTTACGGCATAAAGGAAGCCCTTCAGTCCCTGGGCAATTATACTATCGCCTGGTACGTTGGCTTCTATTTCTCGCTTATGGCAATTGCCCCCTTCTTAAACCGCTTATGGCATGCCCTTAAGTCCGGAAAGGAACAGCACCTCCTTCTTATATCACTTACCTGCATCACCACCCTCTATCCGCTTGTGTCACTCTTTGCATCTTCCAATATAACTCCCGTTGCATGGATCGGTTCTGTTGTTGAGATCCTGGCACCCAACTACTGGCAGATGATGTATCCTCTTCTGTATTATTTCCTCGGCTGCTATATAAGGGAGCACTCACCTAAGTTCAATAAGCTCCTTCTGATCGCAGTCATTCTTGCCATGGTATTCATAAACGCCGGTATCTCATACACCTATGCGGCCGGAAGCAACTTCAACTGGAATATACTGGGAATGGTTGACTGCGGCTATAACTGCATCACTGTTGCCATATGCTCCGTTTCCATCTTCCTTTTATTCTACGACATAAATATAAAAGGAAACGGATGTAAATTCATCTTACAGAAAGTATCATCCGTCTCCCTTGAGATCTACTTATTCTCGGCCATCTTCGATATCATCATCTTTGACTACGCCAAGAGACATTACTTCGAGATGCGTGATTTTGCATGGCTCTTCTTTATCCTGGTTCCGATAAACTTCATAGGATCCGTTATATGCTCAAACATATATAAGATCATTTATGACCTTATATCCGGCCTGTTCAAAAAGAAACCCGGCCGCACATCATAACTACGGTGCAGGAGCTGCCGGAAGCCCGGGGATTGCGGGCAGGTTCTTAAGCAGCTCGGTTGCGTCGGTACATATACCGGCAACGTCGATCACGTAAACATTCTTCCCAACGGTAACCGTCGTATTCGTGAGCATTCCGCCGGTCTTAGGGTCAAAATAGAACTTGTTGCCTGCAATTTCCACAAGACCTGTCTGCATGGCTCCGTCATCTCCCATATAGTAGATGCCGGTACCGTCCGTAACAAGGCCCGTCTGCATAACTCCCAACAGCGGTTCAAAGTAATACTTCTTATCACCCAGAGTCAACCAGCCGCGGTGAGGCATATAATTCTCAACATACCAGGTCTTACCGTTCTGTGTCTTGAATCCGTTCGCGGGTATTATACCCGAATAATCCTTGTACTGGTAATCTATATCTACGTTACCGTTTATTCCTCCTATCCTTCCCTTGCTTGATGCCTGCCATATGCTAACACCCGGATAATCGCACGTAGCCGAATAATGGGCTACCCATTTGTCCTGGGATACCCCCTGAAGCTTGCCGGTGAAGAAATTCCTGTAGGAATAAACGATAGGTGTATAGCCTGCATTTGAAATGGTGTTGCAGAAGGAATTGACCAGTGCAAGATTCTGCTCGTTGGTAAGAGTCTTGTGGTTACTGTCCTCGATATCATACGCTATCGGCAATGATACCGGATAATCCTTGGCAACAGAGATTGCGAAAAGAGCCTCGTTGGCAGCCTGGGCCGGCGTGGTCGCATACGAATAAACATATATCCCAACCGGTATCCCGACCGAGGTCGCGCCCTTCATGTTGGCATGGAAGTAAGCGTCTGTTCCGCTCTTGAAGCTTCCTGCCCTGATATATGCGAACTCAACACCGCTTGCCTTAACGGCATTCCAGTCGATGGCACCCTGATGATAGGATACATCGATTCCCTTCCTTGCAGCCCTGGCTTCAACCGGAAGCGCAAGGAAGACGGTAAGCGCCAAAATGGCCATAAACGTAGCTTTAAATATTGTTTTCATACTTCCCCTCCTTATTTATACTACCCTTTATATTATCATTCATGCGTCACATCGTCAATCCACGCAACGAAGGCCGAAGGATATCCACATCCAGTTGGTCTCATCTCCCGTCCGGTCCGTGATCCTTATCACGTCTTCATCAACCTGTTCAAAATCGCGCGCCTTCACCCCTATATCCGACGCCATCCAAATGGGCCTGATCTGTTTTTCATCCGTCCTGTAATCATAAATGTAAATATGCTGCCTGTAAAAGGGCGGATCGAACTTTACCCAGAAGGGCCTGCGGCTTCCGAATTCCCCGATATTATAATTAAGCAGGATCAGCTCCTTTTCCCCGTCCCTGTCAATATCCGAAAATATCATATTTGATACACGACAAAATGCAGGCGTCTTAAAAATGATCCTGCCCCCATCAAAAATCCGTACTCTCCTGCCCTTTAACTCAATGAGTTCCGGTTCATCCTCACCGGTACCTTCAATGTCAAAGGTATGCCATACCGTATATTGCGGCAGAAAAAGGCCGGTATAATAAAGGACGGCAAAAATAGCGGCAGCCGCTGCCACCGCTATCATTGCCCTCTTTATCGATTTTCTCTTCTTAATCCCAGGCATTCTTAACCCTGTAGCTCTGTGTCCACTTGGGCTGCTTTATGGACTTATCTGGCTCAAAATCATATCCGGACTTGGGCCAGATACCAAGCATTATCCTCCACTGCTGGTCAGTCAGCCTGTCCTCAAGCGGCCATGGAAACTGATAGAACGAATAAACAGGTCCCGAACACAGCTGAAGCATACCGTCAACCGGACATACCACATACATCCTGCCAACCTGACCGGTTCCAAGCTCGAGCACCGTGCCGTTGGGATCTGTTGCGACGTCTGCAACTATGGCACCCGGGTGCTCATCGCTTCTGGCATAATCCTCACCATCCTCCTTTACGGCATCGGCCCATATGTGTTCAAGGTCACCGCCGAATTCCTTGATATACTCATACTCGTCATAGTCAAGCGTTTCGTTCTTCAATTCCTTCTCGGATATGACAACAAGCTTCCTTGCTATCTCAGCCAGCTTCTCAAGATTCTGCCTGTCATTCTTCTCAAGAAGGTCATAACTCTTAAGGCCGTCTATCGTAGCCTCGGCAAGAACCGCAAAACGCGAGTAGACAACAGGCTCAGGCTCAACATAACCTCGGTCATCCACCTCTTCTTCCCAGCCGCCGCCCATCTCGGCCATTGCCTGCTTGGAGTAGAGGATGGTATCATGCTTAAGCTCTGTATATGAACCAAGAAAGCCCTCAAGCGACTTCTTATTCCATTCATCGCTCTGCATGAATGTGGGATATCCGTCTCCCTTTTCATTGAGGATCGGTCGAAGGGTATTAAGCCACTGGGCATACAGGCTGGCGGACCACAGATCTGTATCCTCGCTGTCCTCTATTCCCTTCCTCAGCTTCTTAAGGTTATCCTCATACCCGGCATAATCCGTATCACCCTGTTCCTTGAGTATCTCATAAGCCGTCTGAGACCCCAGAACAGCAGGAACATCAAGGGCATCGGGAAGCATCCTCTTTTCACCCTTGTCGTTTTCATCAACAGCCCTGTAAATAAGATTCTGGAAAATAGTCGCATCTATGGAGAAACGCTGTCCCATAAAGCGGAAGGATGATATCACATTGGTCGGATCCGACTGCTCAACCGGTATGGAATTGATCTTGGGCGGCTCGATCTTTTTGGTCAGTTCATAAAATGTATCAAATGCCTGATCGTTATCCAGAAGTTCATCAAGGTAGCTAAGGTTTCCGTAGGCCGCCTCGACGACCGGCCTGAATTCATAATAGGTACAGTCATCACTGGCTCCCGTGAAGAAAGCGGTAACGGTGTATATACCCTCCCACTCGTCAAGGGCCGCGTCATCCATTGCAAGGGTCATCAGAAGGGCAGACCTCATGTGATCCTCATCCTTCTGTTCAAAGGCCCTGCGTCCGTACCACATCATGGTCTTGAAATACTTCTCAAGTGCCGGATCCCCTGCGTAATAACCTCTTGGCTTATACTGGGAATAATCCTCGTTGTCGTTGAAAAGAGGTGATGCTGCCACATTGCCTGCCTTTATAAGGTCAAGCTCACTGTTTACGTAGTCCTCCGCTTCGGATATGACTTTGGGTGACTCATCCAGCAGTTCCATAGCAACCGTAAAGTAAGCCACATTCCTTAGGGCGGCATTCTCCCATTCACTTCCTTCAAGCTCCTCGAACTGCCTCATCGACCTCTCATACATTTCCTCAGTCAGTTCAGTAAGCTGTTCGTAGAGCCTGCCCTTCTCAAGTTCCTTAAGCATGTGGGCAAAGTACACGTGATAAGTATGCATCATGGAGTCAACGGTAACGAAATTAGGCGACTGGGCATACCTGTTGGATTCATATACATCATAGAACTCATAACCGCCGCCGTTCAACACCGCAAACCCGTTCCCGGCTATCGCTTTCTTTAAGTTTTCGTCAAAGTACTCAAAATCCCTCTGATTGGAAATATTCCCAAGATCAGGATCGATACTGTACCTTGGTACCGAGGGAACAAGATCCGGATCATAATACTGTTCGGCATTTTTGTCGATAACGAACGCATGCGAAAGCGCCTTAACCTCGCCGATATCACTGATATCAACGGAAGCCTTCTTCTTCTCCTCCTTCTCTTCTTCCTCTTCCTTCACTTCTTCTTTAGCTTCGTCAACTGCCTCCTGTACCTGTGTTTTATTCTCATTGCTTTCACGTACTTCTTCCTTAACCCTTTTGTTGGACAGAAGAATCAGTGCCGTACAGATAGTGATCGCGCACACAACTGCCACAGCGGAAAGAGCGATGACAAGCGGAAGCACCCATTTGTATTCCTTTTTATTCTGGTCCATCTCATCCTCCTTATTATAATTTATTTCTTGCATTAGCATGATTCTGTTATTACACTGTCTATTATGAAGATCTATTTATCAAGTATTCACAATCATTCCATCCCCGACCTTCTTCCCCTTGTCAGTCAGGAAAGGAGGCAGGCCAGCCTTAAATACCGTTTCGATGATGACAAGAAGCGGTCCCTGCTTGCGTATGTACTCCTCTCCTATGCGATAAAGAAGGAGGGATATGATGTTCACCTTCCGGCAGCCCCTGTTACCGATGATAACGGCAAGCCACACCTTTACGTCGAAACAGGCGAGATCAGTTTCTCCCTGTCCCATTCGGGAAAATACGCGGTATGTGCCATTGCTGATCATCCGGTAGGTGTTGACATTGAAGAAATTAATGATAACAAGCCTGATATCGCACGTCGCTTCTTCAATCCCGAAGAGCTTAAGTACATAAGCGATGCCGAAAGCTTCTACCGCATCTGGACCCTTAAGGAAGGCTACCTGAAAGCCGTCGGACTCGGAATGCGGCTGCCGCTTGATTCCTTTATCATTGATGACCTTGATCCCCTGACGGGTAAATGTGTCTATCTGAACGAAAACAGGTCAGCAACCGGCCTGTCCGGCTTAAGCCATATCACGGAAGACGGGTACGCCTTATCCGTAACCTGCAGAACCCTTCCACAGGAAGGGATTATGTCCGTTTGCAGCTTCATTTCCGACAATTCCCGGCTCTATGATCTTGCACAAAAATAATATACCACATAAATGATTTTTTGTGTTGTATTTATTGTTTTCCTTGCCACACATTATGTGAACATGGTATTATTTTAATATCATTTTACACTTGGAGGACCCGATGAACAATCAGGATTATTATGCAATTACACCTGAGATAGTCCGTCTGGCCGGACTATCCGAACTTGGCAACAGAATTGATTCCGATCTTTATGCCAAATATGATGTCAAACGCGGATTGCGTGACCTAAACGGTAAGGGCGTATTGGCAGGCCTTACCAATATATCGGATGTACGTGCCAGCAAGATGGTTGATGGCAAGCAGGTACCCATTCCCGGTGAGCTCTTCTACAGGGGCTACAATGTCAGGGATCTGGTACGCGGTTTCACAAGTGAGGAACGTTTCGGTTTTGAGGAGGTTACTTATCTCCTTCTTTTCAACAAGCTCCCGGACAAGGATGAACTGAAGAACTTCTGCGATCTTCTTGCCAATTACAGGACCCTTCCGACAAGCTTCGTGAGGGATATCATAATGAAGGCGCCCAGTCAGGATATGATGAACACGCTTGCAAGAAGTGTACTCACTCTTTATTCCTATGACGATAATGCCAATGACATTTCAACACCGAATGTATTAAGGCAGTGCCTTCAGCTTATAAGCCTTTTCCCTCTTCTGTCGGTTTACGGGTATCAGGCTTACAGGCATTATCATGACGGTAAGAGCTTATACATACACTCAGCCAAGGATAATCTCTCAACCGCCGAGAACATCCTCCGTATCCTTCGGCCCAACAAGACCTATACTCCCCTTGAAGCCAGGATCCTTGATGTTGCGATGGTGCTCCATATGGAACATGGCGGTGGTAATAACTCAACCTTTACAACCCATGTTGTTTCATCATCAGGTACAGACACCTATTCGGTAATAGCGGCAGCCATCGGTTCCCTTAAGGGACCCCGCCACGGCGGAGCCAATCTTAAGGTTGTTGATATGTTCGCCGATATGCAGCGCTGTGTCGATGACTGGACGGACGATGACAAGATAATCGATTACTTAAGGAAGCTTCTTAACAAGGAGGCCTTTGATAAACAGGGACTTATATACGGAATGGGCCATGCGGTATATTCAATGTCGGATCCCCGTGAGCAGATATTCAGAAGCTTTGTGGAGAAGCTGGCTGTCGAAAAGGGTCTTGAGCGTGAATTCGGCCTTTACTCAAAGGTTGCAGCCTTAGCTCCGAAGGTCATTGCCGATGAACGTAAGATCTATAAGGGCGTATGCTGTAATGTGGACTTCTATTCCGGACTTGTATATGATATGCTGGGACTGCCCAAGGAGCTCTACACTCCCATCTTTGCAATAGCGCGCATAGTCGGATGGAGCGCCCACAGGCTTGAGGAACTTAACAATAACGGCAAGATCATTCGTCCCGCATATAAACCCATAGCCGAAGACAGGGAATACGAACCTATAAACTGCAGGAAATAACAGAAGGAGGTACTAATGAGTCAGAGCAATATAAAGATACTTGTTTGTGATGATTCCATACTTGCAAGGAAGAGCATGACGGCAATGCTTAATTCCTTCGGGTACGAGAATGTCACCGAGGTATCAAACGGTGAGGATGCCGTAAACAAATATAAGGAAGAAAAACCGGATATTGTATTTCTGGATATAGTAATGCCTGTCAAGGACGGCATCACTGCCACGAAGGAGATAATCGAGTTCAATCCCGAAGCCAGGATCATAGTTATCTCTTCTGTGGGTACCCAGACACATTTAAGAGAAGTTATCAAGGCAGGCGCAAAGGACTTCATCCAGAAGCCGGTTGATGCCGATCTTCTGAAGCAGGTACTTGAACATAATCTGTAAGGAGGTGGGTATATGACGAATGACGAACTGGTTATAAATATACTTGAGAATTCCAATTATAACGATATTTCCCGCGGTCTTACGGATTTTGTGAAGACTTATATAAACAAGCTGGTTTCGGATGTTGCCATGTATGTTGATTCTTCCATCGTTGTTGAGAACATACAGACAGTCGATAAGTACACGGCCGGACAGGAGCTTTCGCAGGATATAACCGGAATCCCCTCGGCTTATTCGGCGATCGACGGTGACCCTGCTACCCTCGCGCGTTTTGCCGAGAGTTACGCCAAGCTGGGGATCGATTCCTTTGATGTACTTGCAAAAGAGGCCTTGCTTGACTTCCTGAACCTTCATAACGGCCTCTTTATCGTACTTCTAAGCAAGCTGAATCTCTGTGAGTTAAGCCTTAATGCTCCCAAGCAGAATGACAAGTTAAGCATCACGACAGAAGTTAACGGAAAGATTACCATAATCCCGATAAGGTTTTCATTCGGGATCGTCAAGTTCCTCTTATATGAGTTACCGGGCAATCTTGATATAGCCAACCGTGGATAAAGAAAAATGAGGACAAGGGGACGGTTCTGCTGTCTTCATCCAGATGGATGAAGACAGCAGAACCGTCCCCTTGTCCTCATTGTATAAGACTCTTCCTTACGATTTCCTTCATTTCACTCACTTCACACACTGTATCATGAAGTATCCTGGCATTTCTTATCTCTTCAACTGCCGGTGGTACCTTAACCCCCGACAGCTTACTCAGTTCATCGACCAGGACAAAGTCATCCGTATCATCATCGCCCTTTCCGATGGCCTTCATTACATTCCTCGTAAACTTATATGGACTTGCCGTAGATACGATCACGCTCTTGTTATCATCCATGCCTTCAGCCTTATAGATAAGATCGGCTGCCGTGGCGACTGCCGTGTGTGTATCTATAATGTAGCCCGTCTTTTCATATAGGTTTTTAATTGTTTCAAAAACCTTATCCTCGCCCGCATAGGCCCCATAGAAATCATCAAGCTTCTTCCTCATATCCTCATCTATTTCGTATTTCCCTTCCCTGTTAAGGCCTGCCATCAGGGCAGCGTTCTTCTTCGGATCGCTTCCGCAGCATAAATAAACAAGCCTCTCAAGGTTGCTGGAAATAAGGATGTCCATAGAGGGTGACGATGTCAGGATAAATTCCCTGTTTTTATCATAACACCCGGTCTTAAAGAAATCGAACA
>DPZM01000053.1:0-1250 GCA_003535955.1 Lachnospiraceae bacterium
GTGAGCACCGAATCATCACCGAACTGCCAGGTCAGATACAATAAAGTGTCATTCTCAGTGATCTTAAGGCTCTGAAGCCGGTCGGCATGCTTATTGTAATCAAGCAGATCATACCTGTAATCAAGCAGCTCCATTCTGGTTTCATTATACTCCATGAAATCCTTCCAGGCAGCATCCTTATTGTAAGCAGCGTTATCATAGATCCTGCCTGCGGCGAACACTATGAGCAATGGCATAAAGGCAGCGAAATACCTTAGAAATTCCCTGCCGCATCTGCCTCTGCTCTTATTCATGTTCCCTGCGAAATCATACACAAGCAGGGGTATTGACATAAGGCTTGCAAGCATATATGACGAATCCCGAAGGAGCATTCCGTATATGAGCAGGAGATATGCTATAATCATAAGGAGAATGGTTTCCGCGGGGTTCTCCTTTTTGACCGCCTTGCCTATCTTCTTGTTCAGCTTATCATTTGCCGCCTTCTCTGCATCCTTAAAGACCTTTCTTCTGTAGAGAGCATACAGTATCAGGATGTATCCGATCACCGAAACAAAAGTCGCAGTCTTGGAATACTGGACCGATACATATGCTTCATGGAAAACTGCCAAAATAAAGACTACAGGCAGCACCCTTCCGGTATCCTCATGTCCCTTTTCATAGCACACCGCCCTTATCATATAGGTGAAGGCAGTCAGCGCAGTAAAAACGAATACATACTGCAATACACTGTGCCAGCGGATAACAGGGCACAGCGAATAGAGAAACCTGTAAACATAACCAAGGATCACATTCGCATATATAAGATGTACTTCTCTTGCTCCATACGCTCCCTCGGCTATCATCGAGATAAAAGCATCATCATTCTCCTCGAAGAAGGGTTTATAAAGGAATAGTGCCGCCAGAAGTGTTATGGCATTCACCGAAAGAGAGTACACTAAATGATTTTTCGCATAGTTCTTCTTTTTGTTCATTTATCCGGCCATCAAAACACATATCCCCACAACTATCGGGATCACATACATAAATGCAAACACTATAAGGAACACGATCGCATATGCCTTACGCAGCCGGTCGGAGGCTGTTGCCAGGGACTTTAGCACTTTATCTGCCACCTGCTCCCGGCGTACTTTGGCAAGTATCAGGTATCCGATGCATACAATAAGAGTTACTGTCGTAACAAACCATCCAAATCGCATTCCGGGCGGTGTGAACCTCATGGTCACGAGGTTATCGCCTGCCTTAAGGGGTAC
>DPZM01000053.1:1412-3943 GCA_003535955.1 Lachnospiraceae bacterium
GCCTGTGTAAATGTGACTGCATTTTTCCCGATATCGATATGTTCATCGAGAGGCTCGGTGTATGTCTCGCACAGGCTGTCCATAGCAGCAAGGTCGATGCCTATTATATCCACTTCATAGTAGTCGCCCTTCTCACCGTCCATGGAAACACTTACCTTAACGTCTTCGTTCTCATAGGTTCCCAGATATACCGCATTATTGTTAAAATGCGCGGGATAATAAATATTTCCCGTATCGCCTATTGTGGGCACGTTAGCCGTGAAGCTGTCATCGCCGCGTTCAACCGTTATGGTCGAATTGGCATATTCAGTATCCTTACCCGCTCCCAGAAGGTATACTGCCGTCTCCTTACCTATCTTAAAGCTTGCATCCACCTGCTTGCTTCCGTTCACGCTGGCCGTTTCCGTGCTTACATCATCAGCCGACGCATTGTCATCCCTGACGATCCAGTAGGCAATATCATCATCGGGACCCGTGATCGAACGGTATATGGAGTTGTGCGCCTTTACGATATTCGCATCCTCTGTAAATTTATCATCGATCCCCTTAAGCTTAATGCCAAAGGGCAGGGTGTACCTTGGCTTGTACATGTAGTATGTTGCCTTCTCATCGCTTCCCCGCTTAATGTTAACCTCAGTCTCATCAACAAGCTCATACAAGCGTTCATCCATGGGAACAGTGCTGATCACATTGCGCACGCCCAGCAGGGCATCGGTAAATACCGTACCGCCTGCGTCAAGAAGCCTGGTAAACTGAACAGAATAACCCCAGGAATATGCACCGTCCTGCTCGCCCGGAGCTATCATATGGGTCCAGTTACTGAGCGCAGCCCTTGAAAGAATAAATCCGTAATTGGCATTAAGGGTCTCATCAGGGTTCTTGACCCTGGCAAGATACTCTGGCTCAAAGTAGAAATCATTCTTAAGCTGCTCACTGATATAGATAAAGTCACCGTTCTGCTCGGGTTCCTCGGTATATCCCGTAATAAAGTCGGGCTTGCCGAAAAGAAGGAAGCCAAAGCATAAAAGCTCGAAGGCAAGGACGCCTGCCGCCCACTTATATGAAGGATGGAAAGTTCTGACCTTTTCCGGTTCTTGTGTCGATTCATTTTCTCCGGTCTTCTTCCTGAATCCGTGAAGAGGCTTGTTAAGCGCCCGGGCATTAAGCAGTATCATATAGAAGATAAAGGTTATGACCATAATTGCCGAAGTCATGTGGAATACGCTCCTTAAGGGCATTCCCGCATGAGCCCTGTATATACCCACAAAGATAAGGAAGGTTATGAGGGTAAAGAGGAAACCGAAATACCATTTCTCATTATATTTAACCCATGGATCGTCCGCTTCTACACCTGCGCTACCTGCTTCAGGGCCGCCTTCGCCGTATAGCTCACCCGCGTAATAACAGGCAAGATATGCAAATACAAAGTAAATTATGAAGCCGTTCCTTATAGGGTATTGTATGTAAGAGCCAAAGTGCCATATAAGGTTGATGCTTTCGAAGAAGAGCTCAAGCACCATAAGAAGTATCAGGGTTATCGAAGTAAATACCATCTTATGATCTTTCCTGAATCTTATGATACCGCTTACTATAAGGGCGGCGGCAAGGGAAAGGCCCAGCAGCGACCACCATCTTGTGGTATAGTCACCGTGTACATGCTTAAGTATCGCCATATACTTACCGATGATCCCCACTGCTTCCTCACCGCTTCCGTTCTTAAAGCGGGCGGAGGTAAGCATCTGGCGAAGCTGGGGTATCAGTATGAAGGCCGACAGGCACAGGGAAATAAGGGTCCCGAGCCCCAGCCTTGCAAGATTAAGATCAGGCAGGCTCCTTGCGACCTTGACACGTGGTTTCTTAGACGCCTTTTCTGCCCTGCTCTCAGCTGATCTCCTGAATTTCGTGAAATCGGGCTTCTTTAATGAGAACTTTTTCTTTTTATCTGTTTCTGTACCGGGAGCCTCCTCTGTCACTGCCTGTATCTCACCGTATTCTCCGTCTGCTTCCCGGACGATCTTGGCAGGCTGTAAACCGGCATCTTCTAAGGATCCGCCGGTTTCTGCAGACTCCTCACAAGTAACAGGAGCCTCGGATACGGCAGGCATGGTTATGATCGTGGTCTCAGCCTCAGGTACAGCAGGCAGGGACACACACTCTTGTGCCTGTGCTCTCTTGCCGTCGAATAAGTATCCTGTTACCATCTTAAGTCCGGTATAAAGGAATAAGAAGATAAGGATCATGAATCCCAGATAATAGCTTGCAATGATAGTTACGGCAAGGGTTATGATGTAGCCCGTCATCCTCCCTTCCGTGATCAGCTTATCGTAAAAATACATGATAAGGGGGAAGAAAACAGCTATATCAACCCACTGGTTTGTGATATACAGTACCAGGACAAATCCGCAGAAGGCATATCCCACGGCACTTGTCAGCTTGAAGAAATAAGGTGACTTTGCATGGGTCTTATTAAGGTAGAAGTACATGGTAAGGCTCATGCACATAAGCTTGATCCCGTTAAATACCGATAGGGA
>DPZM01000087.1 GCA_003535955.1 Lachnospiraceae bacterium
CATTTAAAAATACAAATCCCGATTTGTCATCGTCTATAAAACTGAAATATTCAGACAATCTGCAACAAGTCAATAACAAGTCCCCAAAACTCACAAGAACAATCGTGTTTTGGGGACTTGTTGCGCATTTATGTACAATTCTGTCGTCAGCCCTTTATTTAACTACTTCACCCTTTTTTGACTCTATTTTGAATTTAGCAGCCTTGACTCCGCCGTATTTTCCCACACCCTTGAAGGAGACGGTGGCTTTTCCGGATCTTATGTTGTTCATGTAGGTTACCAAAACCCCATCAGGATCGTCAGCATCGTTATACTCCTTCACCGTATAGACCCTGACCGGTGTGTTGTTAAGCGTTACAAGGCCTTCAAGCTCCTCTCCGGAGAGCACTATCTCCCTGCCGGTGTATGCCTTCGGTGCGATCTTTCCTATCTTTGCCCGGGATATATCATAGTCCTTTGTGATCACCTGATACGAATACTTGAATTCACCGGTATAGTTATTGATACCCTTAATGATCACGTTTATTGAATTGGAGCTTACAGGCTTATAATAGCTGGCTTCGTCCAATTCAAAGTCAACCCCCTGCTTAAGCTTCTTACCGTCCTGCGTCAGCACGATCTTCGGGTTCTTGCAGACCCCCGGAATATCATTGGCACTGAGAGCTTTTGCATAGAAATCATCCGGCAGTGATCTTACCTTAACGTCCGGATCGGTAAAATTCCCGGCTGTTTCGCTAAGAAGCTCTCTGATGTCAGTTGCCCTTATAGGGAAAGACTCCACAATACTGTCCTTATACAGTCCCTTTCCCTTTATGATAACAGTTCCGGCTTTATCTCCCAGCGGATTCTTCTTATCATATTTAAAGGAAAGCGTATAATCTGTTCCTTCCTTAAGCTGCTTCCTGCTCTGGTTATCCTTGATCACAAGCTCCGGACGGCTGCCGGTCTTGGAATATGCGCCTTCTGATATCTTAACCTTGACCGCAGACGCATTGATCGGCTTGCCCTTTGTTATCGTAAACGTAACGCTGCACTGTCCGCTCCAGCCGCCAATGCCTGTAATGACCGCGGTAGCTTTGCCCGGTTCGGTGTTATTATAATAATCAATGCTGTACTCATCATTCGTCAGAGGCTTACCGTTCCCATCAAGGATCGAAATATCCCCCTCTTCCGCAAGAATCCCGGAAGAATATTTATCCGGTGCAAGAGTTATCGGAAGCCCGGTATATACGAAGGATTTATTCCTGATCGTAACCTTTGCATCGCTGATCAGCTTCCAGTCACCGTCACCGACATAAATATCGAACCGGGCCGATCCCGCGAAGCTGTTTCCTATCGCCTCAACCGTTCCGGTATACTGCCCGGCTACGCTGGTCCCTTCCACATCTTTTCCGTCAGGATCCTTGAGCGTCACCTTGAATTCCTTCTTATTCAACTTACAGCTCTTACCGGAATTCTTCCAGATAAGTGCAGGAGTGAAGGCCTTGCTCTTATTTGAAGCCTTCGCTGTTCCCGAAAGAACTGCGATATCAGAATCCAGCCATGCAGGTACTATATAGAATGATACAGGTATCTGTTCGGTCGCCTTGTAATCACCCTTGAACCTGACCGTGGCAATGGCATGCTTCTTGTCCGTTGATACGTTTTTATTATTCTTATAGGATACTGTATAGTCGGTTCCCTCATCGAGAAGCTTAAATCCGTCATATACATTTACCCGAGGCTTTAGCGCCGATCCGGTATAGGTCTGATCGCTTATTCTTGCAGCCCATACCCTGGTGGCCCCGTTAGTGCTTACGGTAACATCTTTCCTGATGTCCTCTATTGTCTTATCGTCACCGTAATCCTTTATAATGCTCTCAACGGTCTCCTCATCATCACTGCCGTACAGCTCTTTTATTTCCTTGTATGCATCGCTCTTAGCATCTGTTACCGTGACTTTAACCGAAGCTTTTGCCCCATTCTTCGTTCTGATATTGATCTGCGCGCTTCCTGCCTTCACAGATCTCACAAGGCCCCTGTCGCTGACCGTCACGAAGGATTTATCGGTGCTCTCATAAATGACCTCGGCATCAAAAGGTGTAACGTGAGGATTGATGCTGTACACTCCCGGGATCGAAAGTGTTATCGAATCCCTGGCAGGCTTAAGTCCCTCGACGAAGTAGTCTTCGGTCATCGGGGCGCTGGGAGCAAGTCCCTCAGCTTCAGCTACCGCTGTCAATACCATTGATCCGGCGATCTCTATAGGCTTTCCATCGTAATCTTTCGTATTCTCATTGTCCGTGGATGGTACCGAGCCGTCAACAGTATAGTATATCTTCGCTCCGGTAGTCGCGCAGCTTAAGGATACCTTTACTGCCGGAACACCCTCTTTATCCGCGGGTTTGTACAGACCGCCTTTATGATCCGCCACGGGAACAGCCGTGTATCCCCCGATTTCGGAATTATCACACGTTATGCTGTACTCCTCCGTGAACAGATGCGTGTCATCAGATGAATAGAAGCTTCCCTTGCCTATCACCAGGATATATTTCCTGTTACCGATCCATTCCTTATTAATGTTTATCTGAACGTAATGTTCCGGATCATTAAACACTGTTACATCAGACACCGGGATATCCGCTACCTTCCTGCCGGGCATCCCTTCATCATCGCACTCATACAGCACGAATGAAGCCTCGCGGCTTATAGCTACGGCCTTATTGTAGCTGACCATTGCCACATAATTGTCTGAAACAGTACCGAACATTGAACCTTCATTTGCCTTGGGGGCATCCTTAGCGGCAAAGTTAACGCTGAGTGTTATGGCATCACCGGATAATTCGGAGATGCCGGTAATGGATATACCTGTTCTCTGTCCATATGCACCGCTTAATTTGGCATTATTGGAGGGATCATAATGGAACCATGTTTCCTCCTCTGTAAGCTCGTCACCGATGCGGTAGAACTTCTCTTTCACAGAATCGCTCTCACCGGCCGATGCCGTATCAGGCACAATACTGTTGGTACTCGTGATATTCTGATTCTTACCTGCTTCAGCCGAATAACCCCTGTAGAAAGGGATCTGGTCGGACTTGGTATTTGTCGTAACAAAACCATTACCATTATCATTCAGGCGTCCGTAAACCCGGAACAGCCTGATACCGTCCTTTATGGAATCATCCAAATCTATTCTGTCATTTCCCGTGTTCCTGAAATGTTCGGCAAGTATGAACCGGGAATAAATGCCGTTGTTTTTATCCTTATTTGCCTCTCTTTCAGAAGGGGTGGTGATAAACAACGCATCTCCGTTAATTGCATATGGGTCAAGGCTGTAGCTTCCGGATCCGGTCACCCATCTTAAAGCATCCTTATCGATCCAGCCGAGAAGAACCTTACTGTAGGCATTGTGATCCCCTATGGCATCGTTCATCATATCAGCACAGTAGGATCCGCCTTCACCGCCGTCGTAATTGTAGTAATCATCCAAACCAAGCATATGTCCGGTTTCATGAATAAAGGTGGAAGCCGAAAACTGCACGTCGTAATCTTTTACTCTGTTTTCCCAGGATTCCGGAGTATCGTTACCATCATCACTTCCGGCCGCCGCATTCATTACAAGATTGGTGATCAAATAGTCACCCAGCTTAATGTTCGGGTTGTATTTGTAGGACCACCACTGGGTACCCCAGCCGCTGTGGGGACCCGCATAGAGAAAATAGGCTCCGTCCACCTGACGGTCCCCGTCCTTATCGTATTTTTTCATGAAATCATTGATCATCTCGGTTTCTGACTTACCCTCGGCCTTGTTTGCACTGAGGATCGTCTCTTTAAGCCATTCAGTGATCTCATAATTTAACAGTTTATTATTTCCATCCTTTTCATCATAGTATGAGCGATCCTGATCCGAGATGAAATTAAAGACATCTCCTTTAATGTGAAGCTTATCGAAGGAGGAACGTTCGTAATAAGCCGTGAGGCTTTCATAGGGATAATAATTTTCTTTCGATGCTGAATCCGAATCGGGTTTAAATATCTCACTAACCCTGTTCCTGTAATCATCCGTAAAATTATAATCCTTAAACTCAACGGTTATGAGCAGAGTATTTACTTCTCCCTCGGAAGGCATTATGTGATCGATCCCGGTTACAGGCTCAGCCGCAAGATCCCTTGCAACATCATCGGTATAGATCCCGGCATTCTGCACCAGCCGGTCGTTAAGCGATAGCTGTTCATCACGTAACCGCTCCATGAACGCAACACGCTCATCCCAGGTTCCGTCCGCGATATATTGCTCCATTTCCCTGACGCTTACCGTCTCCGGATTGGCATTTTTATCCTTTGTCACATAGGGCGGAAGATCTTCATCTGCCTCAGGCAGCGGAAAAATGTCGTCCGCATCGGATACCGGTCCTGATCCCTTAGGAATATCC
>DPZM01000296.1 GCA_003535955.1 Lachnospiraceae bacterium
GTAACACTTCCGATACCAGGAAAAATGACAGGGAGGTGCATGACGATGAAAAATAGAAGACTTGCTTCTCTGCTGACTTTCACCATATTAAGCTCCCTTATCCTCAGTGATCTAAGTTCCGTAAAAGCCTACGGCGAAACCGGATTAAGCTTAACCGAAGGAACCGGCAAGGGCCCTGCCGTTGAGGTTATACGGGTTGATGATGAAGGAAACGAGATCCATGAGGATACGGGTGCTAAATCATCCGGCAAGGAAGATACCGGCATCCCCGAAGTCCCGACGGTCTCAGAGAACATGTCCTACGAAGAAGACCTGAGCGGATATGCCTTCTCACCCGACGGGATCGAAATGACAACAATAAACATCGGAACATCCGATGACCTTATAGAACTTGCAAAAAACTGCAGGCTTGATACCTGGTCAAGGGATAAAAACATTGTTCTTACGGATGATATCGTCCTTGACGGGAGTGACTTTAAATACATTCCCACCTTCGGCGGGATCTTTGACGGGAAGGGACATACCATATCGGGCCTTACCGTTTCGGATTCGGAGTCATACACCGGCCTCTTCTGCATAACTCAGGAAAGTGCCCTTATTAAGAACCTTAAGGTTGAAGGATCCCTGGCTCCGTCCGGAAGGCAGATGGCAACCGGCGGTATCGTAGGGGACAATTACGGGGCAATAAGCAACTGCTCCTTTACCGGCAACGTAAACGGATACGATTATTCGGGCGGTATCGCAGGCTACAATGAGCAGACCGGCAGGATCAGCAACTGCAAAAGCTCCGGCTATGTAATGGGTATGCATTTCACAGGCGGCATCACCGGTTATAACTTAGGTACCATATCCGGCTGCACCAATGAATGCAAGCTGAATATATCAAGTGTTGATGAGACTATATCCATAAAGGATCTAAGAATTGACCAATATGCCGATAAGATAAAGAACCTTTTCGGCGACAACAACAAGCAGGATTCAACAAATATCATCAATTCAACCGTGGATACCGGCGGTATATGCGGTTATTCGCAGGGTGTGATAATAAGCTGTGTCAACAACGGACTGGTCGGATATGAACACGTCGGATACAATGTCGGAGGTATAGTCGGCCGTCAGAACGGCTACATAGACCTGTGTGTCAATAATGGCGAAGTCTACGGCCGTAAAGACGTAGGCGGTATTGTAGGGCAGGCTGAGCCCTATGTTGTGATAGATATAACAGAGGACATAATAGGACAGCTGACCTCCAACATGAATACCCTCCACGACCTTGTGAACGTTACCCTTAACGATGCGGGGGATGAGTCAAGCCTTATCACCGCCCGTCTCAACATGGTTAAGAACTTCACAGACAAGGCCTTAAACGATACATCCTATCTGGCAAACGAGACCGAGGATTTCATAAATAAGGCCATGGACTCCGGCACGGAAGTCATAAGCCGCATAGATCATGCCCTTGAAGAATCAGCCAAACGCGGCGGGATTCTTGATAAGGCAAAACAGGGATTTACCGATGCTTCCACCGCCGCTTCCAACCTGACCAAAGCTGTAGATGATCTCGACATTTATAAATATATGAACGAGAGTGAGAAGGTCAGTTACAATGAGGCCAAGAAGAACATTGACAGTGCCAACAGTGATTATCAGCGTATGCTCGATGAGCACAGGAGCAGCGAATACAACTACTACTATATTAAGAGCGTAAGCGCCGTGAGCAGCAACAGTTCCCACAGGTCTGTAAGCTCGGATATCGTATTCGTCGATGCCGGCGGTAATCCTGTTGACGTTTCAAGCCTTGGAGATGACCCCGCGGCTTATAAAGACATAAAAGTCATGCGTCGGAACCTTACTACAGACCCTCCCACACTTGCGTCCTTCCCTTCATCATCGGGTGAGTTCGCAGAAAGTGATGACCTGCTTGATACAGAAGCGCAGACTGCGGCCGAAGCCGCAGTACTTGCCAATTCAGAGAAGGAATTCAGGAATAAGTACGGGATGTCTTATCCGGAATATCTGTCGCAAAATGTTACGGTCATAGAACAGACAATATCCTCCCATCTTCAGGAGATGAGTGATGAAACCCGTAAGGACGTCAGATATGCCATTGATTACACCAAGCGGACAATGGGTGACTTTGCCGGGGCAGTCAACGAAACCAAAAATATAGTATCGGATATAAGCTCAAGGCCGGATATAAGCCTCCCCAAGCTCTCTCCCGAATATCAGGCAAGGTCCAACAGCCTGGTGGCCAACATACAGGGGATGAGTGATAACCTCGGCTTCCTTAACAATGAAATGAACTCCTCCAACCAGCAGCTTGTAGATGACATGATCAAGGTAAATGACCAGTTCAATGTCATCATGCTCCTTATCGCGGATGCCATAGACGGTGTTCTTGATGCCGACTATACCGATGTCTACGAAGATAACTCACTGGCTGTTGCCGAGGACTGCACCGATGCGACAATAGCCGATTCCATTAATTACGGGGCCATCCACGGAGATATCGATACCTCAGGCATAGCGGGAACAATGGCCATTGAATATGATTTTGACTTAGAGAGTGACGTTACCGGTATCAAGGATGCGGCAACCGGAACCACCTACCGGACCAAGTGCGTTCTGCGTCATGATAAAAACGAGGGATTTATCGATGGCGTCAAGAGCTATGTAGGCGGTATGTGCGGGCTACAGGAAATGGGAACTATCCTCCACTGCCAGAACTACGGTAAGCTTAAGAGTAATTCAGGTGATTATGTCGGAGGTATATCCGGCAAGTCACTGTCAACGATCCATGACAGCTTCACAAAGGGAATTCTGACCGGAAGGGACTATATCGGCGGGATAACCGGTATGGGCTATGATATAAGGGGATGCTGCTCTCTTCCGACCATCACAGGAAACGGAAGCTGCCACGGTGCGATAGCCGGTGATAACAGTCCCGACGGACGGATCTATGCCAACTATTTCGTATCCGATGAGGAAGCCGGCATAAACAGGGTCAGCTATTCGGGCAAGGCAGAGCCCGTCTCCTATGAGGAGCTTATAAATACGGAAGGCATTCCTCCCGAATTTAAGACTATAAGGGTCAGCTTCATCTTGGATGATGAGACCATTGACACAGAAGAATACAATTACGGCGACAGCTTAACCTCCCTTCCTCTTGAATTGTCAGATGGAGAATATATCCTTTGGGACTGGGAGAATTCGAAGCTTGATGATCTGCGATCGGATACTGAGCTTACAGGTGTGACGGCAAGGTACCTTACAACACTTGCCGGGATCCAGCTGCGTTCAAGCGGCCAGTCTGCGGTACTGGTGGATGGTAAATTTACCGGGGACGACCTGTTCAGCTCAACCCTTATAAATGATGCGGATCCCGATATCATAGAACGCTGGCAGCTTACTGTTCCCAATGATCTTGCGCCTGAACATCTTATAAGGTACTGCCCGCCCGACGGGGTTTCCGATGTCAATATATATCTGTTAAACGGAAGTGAGCGCACCGGCGTTGAATTAGCCCAAATGGGTAAATACGTAACCTTCACGGCTCCCGGAAATGAGGTTGAATTCCTTGTTGAGGACGCTGACTTAAATCCTTTTATGAAATATCTTAAGTATGAGATTGCCGGCGGAGCATGTTTCCTTGCGATCATTCTTGCAATTATATTTTCAAAGAAGGTAAGAAGGAAGAAAGCCGACAAGGTCGGTGTAAAGTCACCTGACAGAAATTCCTCCGGTAAGAAATCTCCCGACAAGAATTCCTCCGGCAAGAAGTCTTCCGGCAAGAAGTCTTCCGGTAACGAGTCTTCCGTCAGGAAGTTATCCGGCGAAAAATCCTCCGATAGCAAAAACATGGATAACGATATAATAGATCTTGACCTGGATAAGGAATAAAGCAAGGGCCCGTCACAAAGACGAGCCCTTGTAATATCTTTATATCTTTTCTATCCTTATATCCGGATTACTTCTTAACGTTGAAAGCCTTCATGCCGGGATAGCATGCTGCATCACCGAGCTGCTCCTCAATACGGAGAAGCTGGTTGTACTTAGCTACACGCTCAGACCTTGAAGGAGCACCTGTCTTGATCTGGCGGGTGTTAAGAGCAACAGCAAGATCAGCGATGGTAGTATCGGCTGTCTCACCTGACCTGTGTGAAGAAATAGCTGTGTAGCCGTTCTTGTTGGCAAGCTTTATAGCATTAAGCGTCTCAGATACGGAACCGATCTGGTTAAGCTTGATAAGGATCGAATTGGCAGCGCCGAGTTCGATACCCTTGGCAAGGCGCTCGGTATTGGTAACGAATAAGTCATCACCTACAAGCTGTACCTTGTGGCCGATCTTCTCGGTCATCTTCTTCCAACCGTCCCAATCCTCTTCATCAAGACCATCCTCGATAGAGATGATGGGATACTTATCAACGAGTGACTCCCAGTGAGCGATAAGCTCATCTGTGGTGAAGTCCTTGCCTGACTTGGGCTGATGATAGAAGCCCTTGCCCTTCTCACTCTTCCACTCTGATGCTGCTGCATCCATGGCTATCATGAAGTCCTTACCGGGCTCGAAGCCAGCCTTCTTTATAGCCTCAAGGATCTTCTCGATAGCTTCCTCATCACTCTTAAGGTTGTTGGGCGCGAAGCCGCCTTCATCACCTACCGCGGTAACATCCTTCATCTCCTTGATGAGAGCCTTGAGATTATGGAATACCTCTGCACACCATCTGAGAGCTTCCTTGAATGAAGGAGCGCCTACAGGCATGATCATGAATTCCTGGGTATCAACAGCACTGTCTGCATGAGCACCACCGTTTAAGATGTTCATCATGGGAACGGGAAGATCCGTTGCCTGAGCACCGCCTAAGAACCTGTAAAGAGGAATGTCAAGTGAAGTAGCTGCTGCCCTTGCTACGGCAATTGAAACCGCAAGGATCGCATTGGCACCGAGCTTACTCTTATCCTTTGTTCCGTCAAGCTTGATCATAGCTGCATCAACTGCATATGTATCGGATGAATCCATACCGATTATCGCATCTGCGATAGGCCCGTTGATGTTCTCAACTGCCTTGGATACACCCTTGCCGAGATACCTTCCCTTGTCGCCGTCACGAAGCTCCAGTGCCTCGAATTCACCTGTTGAAGCTCCCGAAGGTGCTGTACCTCTTGCAACTGTTCCGTCAACCAGTGTGATCTCAGCCTCAACTGTAGGATTTCCTCTGGAATCAAGGATTTCTCTTCCGACTACCTTTTCAATTTCAAGATAATTCATATTATTCCACCCTTTCTGCCTATTTCGGCTTATATTTTATCAATTCACCCAGAATATCCGGGTAACCGTCCGTATTGGTTAGAATAGCACAAAAGCACTGTATTTGCAAGGTTCAGGCCCAAGGTTGATGCCTTTTGATACAATAAATAATAGGAGAAATCTATTATCTGCTATCACTTTATGATATAGGCTTGAGTATTGACTTTCCTGGGCTATGGGAATATATTTGTGGAAAATAAATAGCAGGAGGACAAAGACATGACGGATATAAAGACAAGGAACCTGGTACGAGCAGCCTTATTTGCGGCACTTACATTCATCTCAACATATATTATCAAGATACCTACCCCGGGTACGGGCGGATATATTCATCCCGGTGATGCATTCGTGATCCTCTCTGGAGTATTTTTAGGACCTGCATACGGAGCAGCCGCGGCCGGTATCGGTTCGGCACTAGCCGATATACTTGGCGGTTACTTCTTCTACGCACCGATAACCTTTCTGATTAAGGGGATCATCGGACTCGTAAGCGGCCTGATCTTCAGCGGAAGTGTTCTTAAAATAAAGGCAGACCGCGCTAAGCTTATCCTCGGAGGTCTGTTTGCATCCTTATTTGTTGCCCTTGGCTATTTTACATTCGAAGTTTTCGTTTACGGACCCGGTGCGGCAGCAAGTATTCCGGCTAACCTCATCCAGGGACTCTCCGGACTGGTCATATCGAATATCTTATATTCACCGCTCAGTAAGCTGAAGAGATTCTGATACATTTTTTGATTCCGGTTTTGATTCAGGCTTTGATGTAGTTTTTGATTCAGCTTTTGATGTAGCTTTTGATGTAGCTTTTAATTCAGCTTTTGATTCAGGTTTTTGGTGTAGTTTTTGATTCAGCTTTTGATTCAGGTTTTTGATACAGGTTTTTGATACAGGTTTTTGATACAGGTTCTACATGTCTTTTTTCTATGTGCACGCCCACAGTGAATATGCCGTATCAGACCTTACCTGTGAACACGCCCACAGTGAATATATGTATCCGCGTGTCCAATCAAACATGCGAATATGAGAAAATCATAAAACTGCGTGTCAAGACAAAAGGTAATGTGATTTATCAGACACGCATAATCAAATTCACATAATAATGCATGCTAACTCAACGATATTAAAAGTATTAACAGCATGCAAGATCAGGATGAAGTAAAAAATGCGTGTCATAATCAGAGGAACTAAGAGTATAACGGCATGCATAATCTAGATGAAGCAGAAAATACGTGTCAAAATCAAAAGTATCTGAATATAATCAAGCACGCAAACCCGACAATTAGCGGAGTTGCGTGCTTTTATACTATTTTTTCTATATTGTTTACTTATATTTTTTTATTTCTGAATGCATTTTTCTCTCTCTTGTATTTTACCCTTCTTATTCTTTAATTGAATGAGATAACCTCTTCCTTAGGTTTACCGCAAGGTTCTATACTTATAGCCTCAAGCACCGGGCCTTCCTTCCCGTAATCCTCGAAATACTCAATGTTCACCCTGGCTTTAACCTTGATGTACTGGCGGTTCTTAAGCTCTGCTTCCTTATCATACTTGCATGCATATCCAAGAAATGCTATATCTTCGGCACAACAGGTCATTGCCATACGCCCCGGCACGAAATATCCTTTCGGAAACTGCGGCGGATGCAGGACCATACCTGTATACTCAATTGTACGACCCTTATATCTGTCCATGTTATCCAAGGCGTCAAGATACCATACCCCGTATCCTGTATCATCAAGCACGATCGGATCCTTGGTAAGGTCATAGGGAAGATCCTCTTCAAGGGTAACGTTCATCTCACCGTCCTTATTCTCGAAGATGACATCAGCCTGCTGGTTAAGGGCCTTTATATTTCTCTTGTATGAAGGTATCTTCTCCTCCAGCCCGTCGCACCTGTTCATTATTATAAGTTCGGAGTCCCTGATCTGCTCGGCAAGCAGGGACTTCATGTTCGTAAAATAGGACTCAAAGGTCGCTCCGTTTATCATAGTTATCTGCTGCTCAATACTGAAGTACCAGGGCAGCTTATGGTTCTTGAGTATCCACATGCCGTTGAACTCAATGACTATACGGCCCGGCTTGTATTTCTTCTCAAGCTCCTGTAAGTTCTTAGCGTTAAAGTCATCCTCCTCGTCGATGACTTCCATGACAGTCCGTGTCCTCTCAAGAACCTTCGGCTCGTATTCCTTCTCTCCTTCTTCACACACGATAAGAAGAGTTGTCTTCCTGTCCTGGAAGTAAGGCTGTGTGATAGTGTAATTGATAAAGTCGGTCTTCCCGCTGTCCAGGAAGCCATTGATGATAAATACGGGGATCATAGCTAACCTCTTTCGAATATCATTGTTATGTATTATTGTTATGTATTATTGTTATGTATCACTGTTATATAATATTTTTATATAATATTATATGTATTATTAATAATTATTAATAATTATTTATTATTGTTGTTGCATATCACTGTTATACATTATCGTTATCTAACATTGATATGTAACGCCATTATATATCAATGTTATATATCACTGTTAATAATATCAGTCTTGCTTGTTTTCCCTTGAAATATGTGCCTTTTCTATACCAAGGCTCTTTAACATCGGCAAAAGAGCAACGTTATGTATCAATGTTACGTAACAAGGATATATAACAAAGTTGTATAACATCATTATATATCCTTGTTATTTATTACTGATGCTCTCACCTAATATAAATGCTTAGTTCTTATGTGTTATTGTAACTATCATGGATTATTGCAACTATCATGCATTATTGTTACTATCATGCATTATTACCACTGTAATATAGCTGCTTCACGCAGAACCCATATTTCACCGGAATATACCTGCACAAATCATAAGATACTGTTGTTATGTATCAACGATATGCATCAACGTTGTGTATCATTGTTATGTATCGCTGTTATTTATTTAAACAGGGCCCTTATCGCATCTTCTTTAAGCTCGGAACCGATCACACATATCTTACCGGTAACCTCTGCTGCTCCGTCCCTGACCTCACACTCACCGGGTACATAATCGAAGTGAATGAACCTGTCGGTCTCGGTAGGAAGCATACCCTTGCAGCGGAGAACCGTTCCGTACTTGTTAACATCATCAAGTTCTTCGAGGCACTCTTCAACCTTCTCCTTGGTGTACTTGGTTGATGTCTCGATCCCGATCGAGGTAAATACCTCATCCGCATCATGATGGTGATGGTGATCGTGGTCATGGTCATGGCAGCCGCATGTGCACCCGGGACCATGGTCGTGACTGTGATCATGATGGTCGTGATCTTCATGATCGTGGTCATGGTCATGGTGATGATCGTGGCCTTCATGGTCGTGGTCATGATGATGCTCTTCATGATCATGGTCGTGATGATGCTCTTCATGGTCGTGATCATGATGGTGGTGATGCTCATGCTCATCATGCATCTCCATGACTTCCTTCATAAGCTCGGCCTCAAGGTCCTTGGCATCCTCTATTGTTTCAAGTATCTTCTTGCCATCGAGTGAATCCCAAGGGGTCGTAACTATTACAGCCTTGGCATTGTGCTCCCTTATAAGGGCAACACATGCATTGATCTTCTCATCACTCATATCGCCCGTGCGACTTAAAATGATGGTTCCGGCATGCTCTATCTGGTTCTCGAAGAACTCTCCGAAGTTACGAAGATAGGGCTTACACTTCTTGGCATCAACCACTGCCACTGCCGAATTAAGATGTACTCCCTCACTACCGGTAGCCCCTTCAACTGCACGCATTACATCCGACAGCTTACCGACACCCGAAGGCTCGATAAGGATGCGGTCGGGATGATACTTATCAAGTACCTCCTTAAGAGCTGTACCGAAATCACCTACGAGTGAGCAGCAGATACACCCCGAATTCATCTCGGTTATCTCAATACCGGCTTCCTTAAGAAAGCCTCCGTCAATTCCTATCTCACCAAATTCATTCTCAATAAGGACAACCTGCTCACCTGCAAGTGCTTCCTTGAGAAGCTTCTTAATAAGTGTAGTCTTACCTGCACCCAGAAATCCCGAAACTATGTCAATCTTCGTCATTGCATTTACCTTCTTTCTTAATCTTATTAAACTCTTTTTGTTAACGTATGTTGTAAAACCATAAAAAAATGTTATAATATAATACAGATAAAGAGGAGCGGTTAACCCCGTCCTTTGGCATAAGAAAAACCGCTTAGCTTGCAGGCAGGGCGGTTATTTCTTTATCTTTATAACAATTGTTGCTATTGCCACAAGTACAAGAGTATATGTAAACAGTTCCATATATCCGACCATAGGCATCACCTCCCCGCTATAGTAACGGGGTAACCGCTCCAAGCCTTATTCTAACATGTTCCAACTTATAGTCAAGAACATATTTTCGATTTTAAAACACAGCCGCAGTCAACGGCTGTGTTTATATATTATAGTATAAATCAGTTAATAATCAACCTTCAAGTAATTTCTCGACGCTGGCCAACTTCACGCACAGGACGAATACCCTTGCCGCATCCTTCATCTCCTCGGTACTCGGGAAGGTGGGCGCTATACGGATATTTGAATCCAGCGGATCCTTGCCGTAAGGATAGGTCGCACCGGCACCTGTAAGGGTAACTCCGAGAGCCTTGCACTTGGCTACGATTGATTTTGCGCAGCCGGGAAGGGCATCGAAGGAAATGAAGTAACCGCCCTTGGGCTTAACCCAGCTTCCTATCTCAAGACCCGTAAGCTCCTTCTCAAGAGTATCGGTAACTGCCGCGAACTTGGGGCGCAGCAGCTCACCATGCTTCTTCATGTGCTCCATAAGTCCGTTTATATCCTTAAAGAACCTGACATGGCGCAGCTGGTTTATCTTATCATGTCCAATGGTCTGAACTCCCATGAGCTTAAGGATCCATGAAACATTGTTGAGCGAAGATGCCACAACCGAAACGCCCGAACCCGGGAAGCTTATCTTCGATGTGGAGGCGAAGATAAATACCATATCCGGATTGCCGGCCTTCTTGCACTCATCGAGGATGTTAAGTATCTCATCCCTGTCATCTTCATAGAGGTGATGAACGCAGTAGGCATTGTCCCAGTAGATCATGAAATCCTCTGCGGCGGGCTTAAGGGCCGCGAACCTCTTGACCGTCTCATCCGAATAGGATATTCCGGTAGGATTCGAATACTTGGGAACGCACCATATACCCTTTACCGCAGGGTCGTTGTTGACGTACTGCTCGACCA
>DPZM01000265.1 GCA_003535955.1 Lachnospiraceae bacterium
GGGAAGTACAGGGAAATGAGTGATGATGAGGTAGTAAGGTTGAGGGAGTTGTGTGGGATCCCTCATCCGTCACCTCTGCGGTAAAGCATGCAGAGGTGCCACCTTCCCCCGGCGGGGGAAGGCAAGTTAACCCGGAAACGAAAACCTGTCGGAGTATGAAAGGGCATTGATAGTAAATATGGATAAAATAAGCAGAATGAAAGAACTCATAGAGATCCTAAACGAAGCCTCCAGAGCGTATTATGCTGAAGACCGTGAGATCATGAGCAATTTCGAATACGATAAGCTCTATGATGAACTTGTTTCCCTCGAAGAAGACACGGGAACGGTTCTTTCGTCTTCACCTACGGTAAAGATCGGGTACGAGGCTGTTGATGAGCTGCCCAAGGAAGCCCATGAGAGTCCTATGCTAAGCCTTGATAAGACCAAGGACAGGGAGGCGCTCCGGGAATGGCTCAAGGATAAGGAAGGCCTGCTGTCATGGAAGCTTGACGGCCTTACCATTGTTCTTACATACCGGGATGGAAGCTTGTTTAAAGCTGTTACTCGTGGTAATGGTGAAATAGGCGAAGTGATCACGGGGAATGCCCGGACATTCGTAAATCTTCCTCATTCAATACCCTATAAGGGTGAGCTTATACTCCGAGGGGAAGCGGTAATAAGCTATACTGACTTTGACAGGATAAATGAAACAATAGAAGACATAGATGCAAGGTACAAGAATCCCAGGAACTTATGCTCCGGTTCCGTGCGCCAGCTGAACAACGAAGTTACGGCTGCAAGAAGCGTCAGGCTGTATGCCTTTACTTTGGTTAAGGCGGATGGTGTTGACTTTAAGAATTCCCGAAGGGAGCAGATGGAATTCCTTAAGAATCAGGGGTTTGAGGTTGTTGAGTACCATGTGGTAAATGAATCCGATATTTTGGAAAGGATACAGTACTTTGCAGATGCGGTAACGAAAAATGACATTCCTTCCGATGGTCTGGTGCTGACATATGACGATATAGAGTATGGCAGGTCTTTGGGGCGTACAGCCAAGTTCCCCAGGGATGCGATTGCCTTCAAGTGGCAGGATGAGATACGGGAGACTAAGCTGCTTAAGATCGAATGGAGTCCCAGCCGTACAGGGCTTATAAACCCTGTTGCCATATTTGAGCCGGTTGAGCTTGAAGGGACAACGGTTCAGAGGGCTAGCGTGCATAATGTGAGTATAGTTAAAGATTTAAAGCTTGGGACAGGTGATACGATAACTGTATACAAGGCCAATATGATAATCCCGCAGATAGCCGAGAATAAAACCTGTTCCGGCAGGTTCGATCAGGATGACGGGGGCATGATACCGGATAAATGCCCTGCGTGCGGTGGGAAGACGGAAATACGCAAGATCAACGATACTGAGGCCCTTTACTGCATAAATCCCGACTGCCCGGCCAAGAAGATCAAGTCATTTACGCTCTTTGTAAGCCGTGATGCCATGAATATAGACGGCCTGTCGGAAAACACCCTGGAGAAGTTTATAGGAGAGGGATATATCCATGAGTATGCCGATATTTTCAGGCTGTCAGCCCACAAGGATGAGTTATGTAAACTTGAAGGCTTTGGTGAGAAATCATATAATAACTTAATATCCGCAATTGATTCCGCAAGGATAGTCTTACTCCCCAAGCTCATATACAGCCTTGGGATCCCGAATGTAGGCCTGTCGAATGCCAGGATCATATGCCGTGAGTTTGACTATGATCTTGATAAGGTACGACATGCGACGATTGAGGAGCTGAGTGGAATTGATAAGGTGGGCGGTGTGATCGCCGGAAGTTTTGTTGATTACTTTAAGGATGAGAGACATAATAAAGAGCTTGATGAGCTCATTAATGAGCTTACAATAGAAGTCCCCGAGCTTGATTCATCCAATGAAGCGATAAGCGGCAAGACTTTTGTTATCACCGGATCGCTTGAACATTACGAGAACCGTAATGCCCTTAAGGATTTCATAGAGAGTAAGGGCGGTAAGGTGAGCGGATCGGTAAGTGCCAAGACCGATTACCTGATAAACAATGACATAACTTCCAATTCGAGTAAGAATAAAAAGGCTAAGGAATTGGGGGTTAAGATAATTACCGAGGATGATTTTCTGCAGCTTTCACATGAAGAAAGCAGAACCGTCCCCGTGACTTCAGAGGAGTAGATATGCCGATAAAAGTAAAGAGTGACCTTCCGGCTCAGAGGATACTGGAAGAAGAGAATATATTCGTAATGGATGAGAACAGGGCCATGCATCAGGATATAAGGCCCCTGAAGGTTCTTATCCTTAATCTTATGCCCAATAAAGAGGTTACAGAGACACAGCTGCTCCGTAAGCTGAGTAATTCACCGCTTCAGGTGGATATTGAGTTTTTGCAGACCGCTTCATATACACCGACGCATGTGGATACCCATCATCTTGATTCTTTTTATATGACCTTTAATGATGTTAAGGATCAGAAGTTCGACGGAATGATAATCACGGGAGCGCCCCTGGCATATGTAATGTATGAGGATGTTGCATACTGGGAGGAACTGTGTACCATCATGGACTGGGCCGAAAAGCATGTGCATTGCACTTATTATCTGTGCTGGGGTGCTTTTGCCGGGATGTATCACCACTACGGGATCATGCATGAATATTATGAGGATAAGCTGTCCGGAATATACCCGCATATAAAGCTTAAACCCAATGCGCCCCTGTTCCGCGGTTTTGATGATGTGTTCTATGCGCCGCATTCACGCGAGATCTATGTAAAGCGCGAGGATATAGAGAAGGTACCCGAACTTGAGCTCATGGCTTATTCGGACGAAGCCGGGGTTACCATAGTCAAGACAGAGGATTCACGTAAGTTTTTCGTGTTCTGCCATGCTGAATATGATTCTAATACACTTAAGGATGAGTATTTCAGGGACCTTAACAAGGGACTTGATCCTAAGCTTCCGAAGAATTATTTCCCGGATGATGACCCCGGAAAAGAGCCGATAGTCAATTGGCGGTCAGCAGGACAGCTGTTGTATACGAACTGGCTCAATTATTACGTATATCAGAGTACACCTTATGATCTTAATTCGGTGGGAGAGGAATAAGGCATATCAGGAACCGATCAGCCGGTGGATCCATTTGCCGCTGATAAACCTTACGGTAAAGATCACTCCGCGTATTCCCCAGTCGAAGAACATGCCTATCCATACGCCCATGGCACCCATATGAACCACCCGTATAAGGAATACGGCCAAAGTCACCCTGCACAGCCACATGGTAAGTGTTGCCGTGATCATTGAGAACCTGACATCACCGGCAGCCCTCATGGCATAGGCTGTTATAAAGGAAGGCGCCCAGAATATCGGCTTGATTATCGTTATCCACCCCAGCATGTATATGCACAGTGAAGCGCTCTCGGGTATCATGCCTGAAAGAACCGTAACCGGACGCGCTATCGCATATGTGAAGAGGCAGCTTGCCAGGATGACAATATATCCCCAGAGGATCATCTTTTTGGTGTAATAGACGGCCTCATCCTTTCTGCCGGCTCCAAGAGACTGTCCCACGATAGTCATAAGGCCTATCCCAACGCCTACTCCCGCTATTCCGTTCATATTCTCGAAGATATTGGTCATGGCCTGAGCCGCGATCGCTATTGTACCAAGGGTTGATACCGATGACTGGATGGCCAGCTTCCCGAACTGAAACATGGAATTCTCTATACCGTTTGGAATACCCATGGCAAGGATCATACGGATCTTGTCGGGATCGGGCCGGATCTTAAGATAGTCTCTTATATATATAAGCTGATCTTTGTTCCTGAGCTTTATTATCAGAACAACCGCAGAGAAAACCCGTGAGAGCAGGGTGGCTATGGCTGCACCCGTAACACCCAGTCCCACGCCCCATATAAGCAGGGCATTGCCTGCCACATTCAGAAGGTTGGAAACAACAGCAACATTCATAGGCAGCTTCGTGTTGGCCTGTGCCCTGAAGATGGCACTGCAGGCAGCGGCGATAGCAACGGCAGGATAGGATAGAATGGTCAGAAGAAAGTATATTCCCGCAGCCTTCATTACATCCTCATCAACTCTTCCGAATATCAACAGTAACAGACTTCTCCTGAACATAAGGCCAAGGATCATCATGGTTACTGAAATGAAGCCTGATACCAGCAGGACCTGTCTTGCCGATTCCGTAGCTCTTTTGTAATCCTTCTGACCTATGCAGGTTGAACATATGATGACACCGCCGGTTGCCATGGCATTGAAGGCCTGGACAACCAGAATGTTGATGGAATCAACCAGTGATACTCCCGAAAGGGCAGCTGCCCCAACATTGCTGACCATAATGGAATCAGCCATGCCCATGAGGGAATTTAAAAATTGTTCCGCGATTATAGGGACCAGCAGCAAAAACAGCTTTTTGTTGCTGAACATATGCTTATTATCCACATCCGGATCCTTTCATAAACAGTTTGTTTGCGTTTACCTTTAACTTTAACTATATCCGCAAATGCTTTGATTC
>DPZM01000224.1 GCA_003535955.1 Lachnospiraceae bacterium
GCCGCGAACTGAGTCCTCATGGCTTCATCCAGCTCAGCTATTATCCCTTCAAGGGTCTTCTCGGCTTCAACCAGATCATCATGCTGGCCCTTTAAGAATCCGTATTCCTCCATGAGGCTCTTGTATTCCTCAATGGCATTTACGTTTACATCACCCAGCCTTCTTATCTTATCCCTGACTTCTCCTATCGACCTTCTTAAAACTATCGGATCATTGTAATCCTCATTCCTTAATTCGGAAGCTGCCGAAAGGGTAAGCTCATACTCATTCCACATATACTGGACAAGCTTCTCCTGCTCCTCTTCAACCTTTTCCTTCTGGGTGTTAAGACGCATGACTTCCTTCTCAAGGGATGTAATGGCCCTGGTAAGGGCATCCGTCTGCTCGAAGAAGGTCTTCTGTTTATGAGTAAGCTCTTCCTTCCTTGCTATGGCCTGCTTCATTGACTCTTCATCGGAATCCTTGCTGTCGGATGATGCCGCCAGAGTCTTCTCTATCTCAGTTATATTGTTCTGCTGGATCTCTATCTCATTCTCTTCGTATCTGATCTTCTGATCTATGCCCTCGATCTCTTCATTGATCCTTACGATCTCGCCGTAGGAGCGGGCAACATTACTGTTAGCGTGCTCCAGATCCCTCTCAAGGCTGGTTACCTTAAGATCGATATCCGTTACCTTAAGCACATGGGCACTCTCGGTATCCCTGAGGGTTTCAAGCTCCTTACCGCATTCATTTATATAAGTCTCTATATCCTTCTCGCTTTTCTCGGATTCGCTGAGTTTTTGGTCCGTCTGTTCCTTATCCTCATTGATCTTAACCACCTGCTGCTCAACATCCCTGTTATCCTCTTCAAGCTTCCTGTAACCGTTTATGGTCTCGTTCTTTATCTCGTTGGCTCGGTCTACGCTCATCTGGGCCGTATTCTGTTTTATGTACTGCTCCTTCAGTGATTCCTGAAGGTCTTCGATCTTTTTCCTTACTTCCCTCCTGTTTTCCTTAACGGACTCAATATTGTCCATTATCTCTTCGATCTTCTTAAGTGCCTTCTTTACGGTTTCCTCAAGCTCCTCGATCTCTCTCTTCCTTCCCAGGAGATTGCTTGCATTCTTAAAGGCACCTCCGGCCAGGGCTCCTCCGGGTGTCAGGTACTCACCCTCCAGAGTCACTATCCTCAAAAGATATTTATATTTCTTAGCCATCTTAAGAGCATTATCAACATGATCCACAACGATTATGGCACCTAACAGCTGGCTTACCACGTCATCATATTTCTTATCCGCATGGACAAGTTCGGATGCCATACCGATGAAGCCCTTCTCGTCCCTGACCTCCGGCCTGTCGAACTCACCCCTGTCCTTAACGGTCGTAAGGGGAAGGAAGGTCGCGCGCCCTCCCTTGACCTCCTTAAGGAAGCTTATCATCTTCTTGGCAACATTCTCATCCTCCGTGACTATGTTCTGGATATTGCCGCCGAGGGCCGTCTCAATGGCGGTCTCGTACTCCTTGTCAACGGTTATGATGTCGGCAACAACACCTATGATACCCTTATTCCTGCTCTTCTGCTCCATGACCCGCTTGATGGAGCTGCCGTAGCCGTCGTAACGTTCGGCTATGTTCTTCATGGCATCAAGGCGTGATTTTTCCTTATGATAGGATATCTGTGCCTCGGATAAGCGCCTGTCGTTCTCCTCAAGGCTTGTCTTGAACTCGCCAAGCTTCTCCTCCAAGACCTCCCGCTCCTGATCGGTCTTCAATATGGAAGCATTTACCTCATTCAATTCATCGTAGAGCTTCTTAAGTTCCTCCTCCTGCTCCTTCTCCTCGGACTTGATCCTAAGGAGCTGACTCTGTACCTGGGCCCTGTGGATCTTGGCCTGTTCGAGCATGGTATCGTAACGGGTAAGGTCTGCCTTGATGGCTGCCCGTTCGTTAAGCATATCTATAATGGCATTCTTGTTCTTCTCAATGCCGTTATTCAATTCCTCGATCCGGCCCTGCACCTTCGTAAGCTCTGCCTTGGCCTCATCCCTGACGGCAACCAGTTCCTTAAGGGATTCTTCCGTTTTACTCTTTACGGCATCAAAGCCCTCTTTTTCCTTCTGCTGCTCTAAGAGCCTTGTCTTTAACGATTCTTTTTGGTCATTGTAATGACCCATGTTGGTCTTTGCGGAGTTGATCTTTTCCTTGTTTACGTTTATCTGGCTCTCTAAGCGCTCCTTCATGACGGCGCCCTGCGAGAGGCTTGCGCGCCTCTTCTCTATTTCTTCATCAAGCCCTGCGATTTCCGCTTCCACTTCACTGTATTCATTCTTAAGGCTCTCGTATTTCCCGTTATTTTCTTCAAGGTCGCCGTTTGCGATCTTTAATTTTTCTGAGAGCTCATCAAGGCCGATCTTTGATCTCTCGGAATTTAGCAGAAACAGATTGACATCATAGGTCTTAAGCTCTTCCTTGCGGTTTAGGTACTCCTTGGCGGTGTCGGACTGGCGTTTCAGGGGCTCAACCCTCTTCTCCTTCTCCGCAAGTATATCGTTTACGCGCACAAGGTTTGCCTGCTCATCGGCAAGCTTCTTAAGGGCTGTTGCCTTCCTCTTTTTGAACTTGACTATACCGGCTGCCTCATCAAAGAGTTCACGCCTCTCTTCGGGCTTGCCGGAGAGTATCTTCTCTATCTGGCCCTGACCTATTATCGAATAGCCCTCTTTACCGATACCGGTATCGTAAAACATCTCATAGACATCCTTAAGCCTGCAGGGCGAACCGTTTATAAGGTATTCGCTCTCACCCGACCGGTAGACCCTCCTTGATACGGTCACTTCTTCAAAGTCGATCGGAAGCTTGTGATCCGAGTTGTCGAGGGTTATCGCCACATATGCATAGCCCATGGGCTTGCGCATCTCGGTTCCCGAAAAGATGACATCCTGCATGTTGGATCCTCGAAGCTGCTTGGCGGACTGTTCGCCAAGGACCCACCTGACCGCGTCAGCGACATTGGACTTACCGCTTCCGTTGGGACCGACAATGCCGGTGATACCGTTGTGGAAATTGAAGACTATCTTATTTGCGAAGGATTTGAATCCGTGTATTTCAACACTCTTTAAATACATCTGTCTCTCTCTTTCTAGCTTTCCTTAAAATACTTCAATGCCTCATAAGCGGCATTCTGTTCCGCCCTCTTCTTGCTGGAACCGGTACCGATCCCGCATTCCTTACCGTCAACACACACCCTTACCGTATATTTCTTATGATGGTCCGGACCTGACTCGCTTATGAGCTCATACTCCATCTCGGCCCCTTTGTCCTGAACGTATTCCTGAAGGGTTGTCTTGGAATCGCTGAACTCTATCTTGTTCCTGTAATCGGCAAGGACATACTTCCTTACAAAGTCACCTGCCACCTTTATCCCGCCGTCAAGGTAGAGGGCTCCGATCATGGCTTCAAAGACATCGGAAATGATAGATTCACGCCTCCTTCCGCCTGTCTTCTCTTCACCCTTACCAAGGAATACATAATCCCCGAGTGACAACTCCCCGGCACAGTAGGCAAGTGTCGGCTCGCATACGAGGGATGCCCGCATCTTGGTCATGTCCCCCTCCTTCATGTCCGGATTGTCCTTATAGAAAAATTCGCTGACGGTCAGCTCAAGCACTGCGTCTCCTAAGAATTCAAGCCTCTCGTAATCTCTTATGTTAGGCTTCTCGTTCTTGAATGAACTGTGCGTCAACGCACTTATGATAAGGCTCTTATCCTTAAATTCATAAGACAGCTTCTCTTCAAGCTCCTTATATCCTTCTTCTTTATTCATCATTTACTCCGCTTTATGTTAAATGCCCTTCACAATAAAAAAATGTGCTGCAAGCACATTTTTTTAAATGCTTAACTTAATGCATTCCTGATCTGTTCGACGACATCTCCGACTGTTACGATCTTCTCCGCATCTTCATTGGATATCTCAACATCAAATGTTTCCTCGATACCCATTATTATCTGGAAGACATCCAGTGAATCGGCACCGAGATCGTCGGTAAACCTTGTATCCTCAGTTATCTCATTCTCATCTACATTAAGTACTTCGGCTATTATCTTCTTAAGTTTTTCAAATTCCATAGTCCTATGCCCCCTGATCGTCCAACATGTTTATAGTATCGTTTATCTTCCTGTTTATCTCCTGCTCCTTAAATGTAACACACTGGATGATCGATGTTGATATCTCCTTGTGGGTTGCATTGCCGTGAGTCTTGACAACCAGTCCCTTAAGGCCTAAAAGAGGCGCTCCGCCGTACTCGGTCGCATCGAACCTCTTAAGCGTCTTCTTCAGTGCCGGCTTGACAAGCAGATATGCCAGCTTGGTTGCAAGAGACCTGGTAAAGGTCTCCTTAAGTGCTCCTATCATTGTGGAGCCGACCCCTTCATACATCTTAAGAGCCACATTCCCCGCAAAGGCTTCACATACTACGATATCGGCTGTTCCCTTGGGTATCTCCCTGGCTTCAACACTACCTATAAAATTGATATCGGGACAGTTCTTCAATAAAGGATATGCTTCCTTAACAAGCATGTTTCCCTTCTCTTCCTCGGTTCCTATGTTAAGTATGCCGACCTTGGGGTTCTTAACGCCAAGTACATGCTCCATATATATGGTTCCCATCTTGGCGAACTGGACAAGGTGTGAAGCCCTGGCATCTACATTGGCTCCACAGTCTATTAGAAGTGATATACCGTTATCCGTGGGGAAAACAGGTGCCAGGGGAGGCCTCTCCACTCCCTTTATCCTTCCCACGATGACCTGGCCTCCGACAAGGATAGCTCCCGAACTTCCTGCCGAAACAAAGGCATCACATGTACCCTCCTTCACAAGGTTTAAACCCCTGACAATGGATGAATCCTTCTTCTTCCTTATTGCCATTACCGGAGGTTCACCCATTTCTATGACCTCGGGCGCGTCTATTATCTCCACCCTGTCGGCAGGATATTGATACTTCCCAAGCTCCTTCTCAACAACATCCTTCTTACCGCAGAGATAAACCCTGATCTCCTTATTCTCTCCGAGCGCAATGACGGCTCCCTTGACGGGTTCCGCAGGAGCATTGTCACCACCCATAACATCTACAGCTACGTTAACCATATTCCCACCTTCGTATAAAGATACTTATCCTCAGAATACTATACCCAAGATTCTCTCAAAAATCAAGAAGCCTGTCGGTCTAATTACAAAAACCGAAACCGGATTAAGCGCAAAAAAAATCGGGAGCAGCTGCTCCCGATTTAAGATCATGCAAATACCGGTCAATCCTGAGGGATGATCTCTTTCTTGTTATATGAGCCGCAAGCCTTGCATACCCTGTGAGGCATCATAAGCTCACCGCACTTGCTGCACTTAACGAGTGCAGGAGCGCTCATCTTCCAATTGGCCCTTCTCTGGTCCCTGTGGCCCTTGGATGATTTATTCTTAGGACAAATAGACATTTCTTACACCTCCCATCCGATCACATATACATATCTGCTCATGTGTATTAGGTAACGCCCCCTCACTTTCGTTCGGCGGCAAATCGTTGCTCTCAGTGAATGGCAATATTCACGTCACACTTGATAGATTATACATATACGGACGGCCTTTGTCAACGGATTTTTAAAAATCCTTATGAAATCTGGGCCTGGACTGCCGTAAGTGCCACTACACCGACGATATCATCGGCTGTACAGCCTCTTGACAGGTCGTTTACGGGTCTTGCAAGTCCCTGGAGCATGGGCCCGTAGGCTTCCGCCTTGGCCAGTCTCTCAACCAGCTTATAGCCTATGTTTCCGGCATCAAGGTTGGGGAATATAAGTACATTGGCATGTCCGGCTATATCGCTTCCCGGTGCCTTGGTGGCTGCTACCGACGGAACAATGGCTGCATCCGTCTGTAACTCCCCGTCTATATTAAGGTAAGGATACTTATCCTTGGCTATCTCCGTTGCCCTTACCACCTTATCAACAAGTTCATGCTTTGCCGATCCCTTGGTCGAATGGGACAGCATTGCGATAATGGGTTTACCGCCTATCAGGTTCGTAAATGACTTCGCCGACGAATTGGCAATGGCTGCAAGCTCCTCCGAATTGGGATCCTGGTTAAGTCCGCAGTCCGCAAAAAGGAAGGTTCCGTTCTCTCCCATATCGCAGTTCGGCACATCCAGGATAAAGAAGCCCGAAACAAGCTCAACACCGGGCGCGGTCTTAAGCACCTGAAGCGATGGGCGGAGAACATCAGCCGTTGCATGGCAGGCACCCGCTACCATACCGTCGGCATCCTTCATCTTGACCATCATGACACCGAACATAAGGTAATCGGTAAGGAGCCTCTCCCTTGCCTTCTCCGGAGTCATACCCTTATTCTTCCTAAGCTCGTAGAGTGTGTCGGCATACAGGTCGAACTTATCCGTGTTCTCCGGGTCCACCACCTTGATCCTTGAAAGGTCAAGCTCAAGCCACTTAGCTCCTTCCATTATCTTCTCTTCCTTACCGATCATGATTATATCGGCGATATTCTGTTTTAAGATCTTATCAGCCGCAATAAGAGTCCTCCTGTCATTGCTCTC
>DPZM01000288.1 GCA_003535955.1 Lachnospiraceae bacterium
TGCGAGCCCGTTGCGGTTGATAAGGATAACTACAAGGAAGTTATCATCGGCGGCGGATACTATACAGAGGAGCAGCTTGCTGAATAATAGCAGAAATAATAGGTAAATCCGGCAGGGCGGCGGCAGTAAGCTGCCGTCCTGCTTTAGATGAATAATTACATCATATTAATAGAAGGAGAAAGAGGATGTCGGATTACATCTTGGAAATGAATCATATTACGAAGGAATTCTCCGGAGTAAAGGCTCTTGATGATGTTAATCTTAAGGTTAAAAAGGGCGAGATTCATGCAATCTGCGGCGAGAACGGTGCCGGCAAGTCCACCCTTATGAACGTCTTATCCGGTGTTTACCCCTTCGGAACCTATGAAGGCGATATTCTGTACAAGGGTGAGCATTGTAAGTTTCATAACCTAAGGGATTCGGAAGCCAAGGGAATCGTTATAATACATCAGGAGCTGGCATTAAGTCCCTTGCTCAGTGTAGCCGAGAATGTATTCATCGGGAATGAGCAGACAAGCATGAAGGGTGTTATAGATTGGACAGCGACCAGAAGACGCGCTGTTGAAATGCTTGCCAAGGTAGGACTTGAGCATGAAGACGTAAATGTTCCCGTGAACAGTCTGGGTGTCGGAAAACAGCAGCTTATAGAGATTGCCAAGGCTTTGGCCAAGAAGGTTGAACTGTTGATCTTGGATGAGCCCACCGCAGCCCTTAACGATGAAGAGAGCCGAAAGCTTCTTGATATTATGCTCCAGCTAAAGGAACATGGTATAACCTGTATCATTATCTCCCATAAGCTTAATGAGATAGAGTATGTATCGGATTCGGTTACAATTATTCGTGACGGTCATACCATAGAGACCTTGGTAAAGGGAGTGGATGATTATTCGGAAGACAGGGTTATCAAGGCAATGGTAGGCCGTGAAATGACCAACCGTTATCCTGTACGCGAAGGTGTCACCATAGGTGATGTCATATTTGAAGTTAATAACTGGAATGTATTCCATCCCGATGATGAACACAGACAGATGCTTAAGGATATCAATATCCAGGTACGTTCGGGTGAAGTTGTCGGACTTGCGGGCCTTATGGGTGCCGGAAGAACAGAGTTCGCAATGAGTCTTTTCGGACGCAGCTACGGACAGAAGATATCCGGAACCGTTAAGATAAACGGAAAGGAAGTAAAGCTTAAGACAGTTAAGGATGCGATAAATGCCAAGCTTGCCTATATCTCCGAGGATCGTAAGACATACGGCCTTAACCTCATCGGTGATATTAAGGAGAACATGACTATCGCGGCCAGGCCCAAATATTTCTCCAAGAACGGAGTGATCAATGCCAATGATGAGATCGTTGCCGCTCAGGAGTATAAGAAGAGGATCAATGTTAAAGCGAATTCCATCAATCAGGTAGTCGGAGCCCTTTCCGGCGGTAATCAGCAGAAGGTTGTAGTTGCCAAGTGGATGATGACTCAGCCCGATGTACTGATCATGGATGAGCCTACAAGAGGTATTGATGTAGGTGCCAAGTATGAGATCTACTGTGTAATAAACGAACTTGCCAAATCAGGGAAGGCAGTCATCGTAATTTCTTCGGAACTGCCCGAGATAATCGGTACCTGCGACAGGGTTTATGTAATAAACGAAGGTGAGATCGCAGGTGAACTTACCAAGGAAGAGGTAACGCAGGAGAAGATAATGCAGTGCATAATGGCACATCAAAGGAAGGGAGACGAAGATGGAAACGAATAATAAGAAATATGTAAAAATGGACATAAAACAGTATGGCATGTTTTTTGCCCTGATAGCTATTTATCTTGTATTTGCTGTGCTTACCAAGGGAGCAAATACAACCCCCATGAACATAAACAACCTTATAATGCAGAACGGATACGTTGTTATCCTGGCAATAGGTATGCTGTTGTGCGTACTTACCGGTAACATCGATCTTGGAGTAGGTTCGGTTGTTGCGGTATGCGGTTCTGTTGCTGGTATCATAATGATGGACCTTAAGATGAACATGTGGGTAGCAATAATCGCCGCACTTCTTGTAGGTCTTCTTACCGGTATATTTGCTGGATTCTTTATTGCATACCTTGGGATACCGCCTTTCGTTACAACACTTGCAACGATGCTTATGGGACGCGGTCTTACATATACCCTGCTTCAGGCACAGACCAAGGGGCCTTTCGACCAGTCCTATAACTTCATAGGTGCAGGTTTCCTGCCTGTAATCAAGATCCCGTTTGGAGATGGTACGCTTGATATAGTCAGCATAGTGGTTGCAGTAATTGCTTCGGCTGCTCTTATCTTTTCAGAGATAAAGAGCAATGCGACCAAGAGAAAATACAACTTTGCGGTTAATCCCACATGGCAGATAGTTCTGAAGCTTGCGGTAATGCTCTTCATCATCTGGTTTTTCTTCTATAAGCTTTCAAGATACAACGGACTTCCTTTTGTACTTCTTATAATGGTGATCCTTATAGGCATTTACGGATTTATAACATCCAAGACTGTTGCGGGACGTCAGATATACGCCCTCGGCGGTAACCGTAAGGCAGCCAACCTGTCCGGTATCGATACCAACAAGGTTTTCTTCTGGGTATACGTTAACATGGGTGTCCTTTCGGCCATAGCCGGTATAGTGCTGTCGGCAAGAAACGGTTCGGCTACACCCAAGGCCGGTGACGGTTTCGAGATGGATGCCATTGCATCATGTTATATCGGTGGTGCTGCGGTAGCCGGTGGTGCCGGTTCCATAGTCGGTGCGGTTGTCGGAGCCTTCATAATGGGTATACTTAATAACGGTATGTCTCTTTTCGGATGGTCAACCGATATCCAGAAGATCGTAAAGGGTGCCGTACTTTTAGGTGCAGTTACTCTGGATGTTCTTTCAAAGCGTAAAAAAGGTTAAGTATTATAAGTATATAATTTACGGAAAGCTGTCTCTTCTGATGAAAAGACAGCTTTCTTGTGTTATGATTATAGGCATGAAGAAAATAACAATACTCTTTTTTCTTATCCTGACTCTTTCTCTTGCGGGCTGCAAAGGCGCACAGGGTATAAGGCAGGATCAAAACAGTGAAATAACGGATACAAATGAGCCCGCAGAGGATACACACGAGGATGGCAATGAACCATCGGAAGGCCGTACAGTTATAAAAAGGGTCGGTGTCGCAATGCCTACAAGAACCTCTGAACGATGGATAAACGACGGTATGAGCATTAAGGCAAGGCTTGAGACCTTAGGCTACGAGGTAGATCTTCAGTATGCGGATGACGATATAGATCTGCAGATAAGCCAGATAGAATCCATGATCAGAAATGATGTTTCCTGTCTTGTCATTTCCTCTATAGACTCAACAAGGCTGGTGGATGTCCTTAAGGAAGCGAAGAACAACGGGATCGCCGTCATTGCTTACGACCGCCTTCTTATGGATACCGATGCGGTATCGTATTATGCTTCCTTTGACAATAAGGAGGTCGGAACCCTTATCGGTAATTACATCGAAGACAGGATGAACCTTAAAGAGGCTTCAAGAACGGGTAAATCATATACTATTGAGTTCTTCATGGGATCGCCCGATGACAACAATGCCCTCTTCCTTTATACAGGTGTAATGGATGTATTAAAGTCATACATTGATAACGGAACCCTGGTCTGCCGGTCCGGGAAGACTTCATTCCGTGAAACCTGCATATTAAGGTGGTCGGATACAAAGGCTGAGGAAATGTGCTCAGATCTTATCAGGGAGTATTACAGGTCGGGTGATCTTGATATCGCATGTTCGGCTTTTGACGGATTTGATTACGGAATACTGAGGTCATGGCAGAGGGCCGGCCTGTCCATGGAGGACCTGCCGCTTATAACAGGGCAGGATGCCGAGAAGGCGGCGGTTAAAAACATAGCCGAGGGAAGACAGGCCATGACAATCTATAAGGACACAAGGATACTGGCTGCCAAGTGCGTGACTATGGTTCAGGCTCTTTTAGAGGGAGGCAAGCCGGAGATCAATGATACCAGTCAGTATAACAATAATGTACTGACGGTTCCCTCATATCTGTGTACACCGGTTGTTATCGATAAGGATAATTATGAGGATGTACTGATAGGAGGCGGTTACTACACCAAGGAACAGTTGTTTGCAAGATGACAATAAATGTTTAGACGGAGAAGAAGAGTATGTACAGGGTAATGCTTGTTGATGATGAAGAAGATGCAAGGGAGGCAATAGCGGGCTGCATCAACTGGAATGAAATAGGATATGAGGTTGTGGCAGAAGCCGATAACGGTGAGGATGCACTTGCTAAGGCCGAACAGTATAATCCTGATGTGGTTCTTACCGATATACAGATGCCCTTTATGGATGGCTTGACCTTTAGCAGGAGGCTTAAGGAGATCATGCCGGATGTAAAGATAATAATCTTTTCGGGATACGATGAATTCGAGTACGCCCAGGAAGCCATAAGGCTTGAGGCGGAGGAGTATATTTTAAAACCGGTTAATGCCGAAGAACTAACCAAGGTTTTCCAAAAGATCAAGGAACGGCTTGATGATGATTATGACAAACGCCATAACATAGAACAGCTTAGGAAGTTCTACGATGAGAGCCTTCCGGTCCTTAAGGAACAGTTCATGATCGGTCTTCTTGAGGGTCATTTGAGCGATGAACAGATTAGTTCGTTCTCAAAGGACTACGGTTTTTCATTTGATTATGCTTTTTGCTCCGTCGGCTTGCTTGTTCAGGAGAAGATATCAGATCAGCCTCTTGATCCCGGACTTTTAAGTGTTTCCCTTATGAATCTTGTAAAAGACCGTCTGTCGGCATTCCCGGGTTATACCTGCCTTAATTATCTTGGTACCATAGTTGTTGTTGCCGGCTTTAAAAATACCGGTGAACACAGGCAGTTCATTTCGAACATGGATATGTTGTGTAAGCTTTCCAAGAAGCTCTATGGACTTGACACTGTTGCCGGGATAGGTAAGATTTACGGAAATATGAAAGATATTTCAAGGTCTTTTGAAGAAGCGGGGGAAGCTGCCAGGTACAGGATGCTGATTGATGGAGACCAGGCTATATATATAGGTGATGTGGAGCAAGGAAACGGTGATGTCATCACCATGGATGAGAAGCTTATGAAGGGGCTTATCACCGAGATAAAGATAGGCGATACTGCTTCGGTAAAAGAGGCTGTCGATGAAGTAACAAACCATATCAGGAAGTCGTCATCATCCATACCCCAGCTCCGTCTTTTCTGCACGGAAATTGTCATAGAGCTCTTCAGGTTGGCCGGTATGTATCGACTTGAAGATAAATGGGAATCGACACAGGGACTGCTCGAGAAGGTGGAGAGCTTCAGCTCATTTGATGAGATGAAGGAATGGCTTGAGCTATTATGCATGCGGCTTAATGAAGCCATAAATGAAGAGAGGCAGGATGCAACAAGGCTTCTTGGCGAGAAGGCCAAGGCATATATAGAGGAGCATTACATGGATTCCAAGCTGTCCGTAGATATGCTGTGCTCCTATCTGGGCGTGGGCACAACTTATTTCTCGACCGTCTTCAAGAAGGAAACCGGGCTTAACTTCATTGCATATCTGACGAAGGTCAGGCTTGATGAGGCTGTAAGGCTTCTTACCGAAACAGATGAAAAGTCATATGTTATCGCGGGTATGGTCGGATATGACGAACCAACTTATTTTTCCTATGTGTTCAAGAAAGCCTATGGTGTATCGCCGGCTAAATACCGCCATAAATAAATATGAAGAAAAAGATAGATCACCTGATATTGCTCATTAAAAAAGCATATAAACAGAGAAGCATAGAGTACATTATATCAATCTCTTTTACCCTTATAGCGGTCATAGGTATGATGATCATGGGCTTTGCTCTCTATTCGCAGTTCTCATTGAGGGTACGCAAGAATGCGATCGAGAATGACAAGCGTGTCCTTGAACAGGTCAGCTGGAACCTTAACACCTATATAAGGAACATGATGGGTGTTTCGGATTCCTTCTATTACTCTGTCATAAAAAACACGGATCTTGCCAAGGATTCCTTTATTAATGAAATGGATCTTCTCTATGAATCCAATAAGAATAACCTTGTAAGTATTGCCTGTGTTACGGGAGACGGTGCCCTTATCTGCGCATCTCCGGTTTCAGGAAGAAAGGAAGGGGTCGACTTTACCAAGCAGGAATGGTTTGAGAATGCCAAGGAGAAGATAGAGAATATTCATTTCTCGACTCCCCATATACAGAACATGTTTGAGAACAGCAACTACCGCTACTACTGGGTAGTATCCTTAAGCAGGGCGGTTGAGCTTACAAGAGGCGGAAACATCCAGCCGGGTGTTCTTCTTGTTGATATGGATTTTTCGGCTATTGAGCAGATGTTTGCCAAGGTAAACGAAAGCGGCAGGGGCTATGTCTATCTTATGGACAGGGACGGAGAGATCATATACCATCCAAGGCAGAGGGCCATTTATTCAGATCTGATTAAGGAAAACAATCTAGCTGCCCTTAAATACGAAGACGGCAGCCATATAGAGAACTTTGGCGGCGAGGAGAGGTCTGTTATCGTTAAAACGATCGGATATACCGGCTGGAAGATAGTCAGTGTAACGCCTACCTCCCAGCTTACCATTTCTCTTTCCCAGACCCGTATCTTTATGATGATAATCCTGACACTTATGATCTTTCTTGTGATCTCGGGTAATGTGTTTATTTCCTTCAAGATAACGGACCCGCTGCGTAAGCTTGATGAGAGTGTTAAGAAGCTTGAAGAAGGTGACTTTACCGACGACCATATATATATAGGCGGAACTCACGAGATCATGCACCTTGGCAGAACTATAAGGTCCATGGTGTCCCAGATGAGAAAGCTTATGGACGATATGGTAAAGGAGCAGCGTGACAAGCGCAAGAGTGAGCTTGATGCCCTGCAGTCACAGATCAATCCTCATTTCCTGTATAATACGCTTGATTCGGTCATATGGATGATAGAGTCAAACAGGTATAAGGATGCGATCACCATGGTAACGGCTCTTGCGTCTCTTTTCAGGATAAGCTTAAGCAAGGGCGACAATATAATAACCATCCGTGATGAGATGACCCATGCCCAGAACTATTTAAGCATCCAAAAGGTACGTTATAAGAATAAGTTCACAACGATAATCGATATCGATCCCGAGATAGAGGACTGCTGCACCATTAAACTCATTGTCCAGCCTTTATTGGAGAATGCGATATATTACGGGGCTGAGGATGAGGACTCCGTGATAACAGTAAAGGGATATCAGAAGGACGGAGACATTTATATTGAGGTAAGCGACAACGGAATGGGCATGCCTCAGGATGTTCTTGATAACCTGCTTAAGGAAAAGGGAAGGACCAGGGGCAAGGGTTCGGGAATAGGGCTGTGGAATGTCAATCAGCGCATACAGCTCTATTTCAAGGGTGATTACGGCCTGCAGCTGGAGAGTGAACTTGATGAGGGTACAACGGTAAGGATCCACCTGCCGCGTATCACATACGAGGAATATAAGAAGGGGGGAGAACTGTCATGAAGAAAGTGAGATCCCCAATATTTATCATTGCCTGTGTTCTGGCGGGTCTTATGATCATAGAAACAGCCATTTATGTTCAGGCCCTGAAAAAGGAAGACCCTATTATCCAGGTGTCGCTGATAGTATACGGTTCGGATGCTTCAAGATGGGAGAACTTAAAGCAGGGGGCGGCCCTGGCTGCAGATGATCTGAATGCCGAGGTCACACTTATCACGATGTCCGGTGAAGACGATGCCGTAGAGCAGATATCCCTGATCCGCCGTGAAGCACAGGGTGGTGCCGATGCCCTGCTTATAGCTGCGGCAGACAGTGAGGTTATAAAAGAATATCTTGAGAATGATCCGATAAAGATCCCATATGCCTTTGTGGAGTCCGGTACGGGAGACACTGCCGGCCTTACGTCTGCCGACAATGCCAGCATGGCAGAATCACTCATAAAGACTATAGATGATAATGAGAAGGATTGGATAAAGGCGGCGGTGATAGTGGATCATGACAGACGTGATAGTGTCAGGGAAAGGCTTGATACGGTCCTCAATACGGATGTTCCTTATGCGGAAAATGTTGTCCTGTGGGAGAGGAATGAGCAGGAGGTTGACAAGAAGGCCCAGTTCTTCCTCCAGAGACAGCTTACCGAAGAAGCCGTGGATGTGGTGATAGCCCTTGACAATTCATCGATGGAGGAGATCATTGATGCTGCAGTTAACCTTAATAAAGATGTTAAAATATATGGGATCGCCAACTCCAGTAAGTCAGCCTACTACCTTGATAACAGGCTGGTAAGATCCCTTGTTTACCAGGATGAGTTTTCAATAGGTTATATAGGTTTATCCGACCTGCTTGAAAATAACTTCAGGAAACTGCGTGATAACACTCCGCTTGACAGGAGTCAGATAGCTTTTAAAGTAGTAGATCATAACAATATGTATGATAAGGCGAACCAGAGACTTCTCTTCCCGCATGTAAGATAGGGGATGCGAAGCGGTAATGCCTGATGCGATGAGTGAGGCTTTTGCTTAATTCAGAAACAATACGGAAGGATATAATGAAGAGATCGATAATATGCATATATGCCCTTGTCATATCGCTTTTTCTGACAGCCTGTTCCGGTTCCGGCATGATAGGCGACCAGGCAAAGAAACAGCGTAATATCCGCATTGGTGTCAGCATGAATGATGTATACGATACCTTTATCGTGGAGCTGTCGGCCAGGCTTAACGAGTGGGCAAAGGAACTGGAGAGGGAAACGGGAGACGTTATCCTCCTTGACATAGTAAGTGCAGGCGGCAGTCAGCTGGCCCAGAACGACCAGATAACCGGCTTTATTGACAGAGGCTATGATGTGGTGTGTGTAAACCTCGTTGACAGGACGGATGCCACGGTGATAATCGATAAGGCCAAATCATCTTCGGTCCCGGTTGTTTTCTTCAACAGGGAGCCTGTTGCGGATGATTTGAACCGCTGGGACAAGCTATATTATGTAGGGGCCAATGCGGAACAGTCAGGCATGCTGCAGGCTGAACTTATCATAAACGCACTGTCCGATAAGAAGCGGTTTGAACAGATAGACAGGAGCGGCGACGGTGTAATACAATATGTGATCTTAGAAGGTGAGATAGGCCATCAGGATGCCCTTATAAGGACTCAGGTATCCATAGAAACCATACAGCAGGCAGGATTTTCCATAGAGAAGCTGGGTGATGAGATCGCCAACTGGAATCGGGACCAGGCCGAGAGCAAGATGAGCATGCTGCTTGATAAGTATCCTACCCAGATCGAGATGATAATATCAAATAACGATGAGATGGCAATAGGCGCCCTTGAAGCCGTAAAGCATAAGGGGGCTTATCAGCCTCTGGTTGTGGGGGTTGACGGTATCCCCGATGCCCTGTCACTTGTGCAGATGAAGAAGATGGAGGGGACGGTTTACAACGATGCCCGGGGTCAGGCCGAGAAGATAATGCGCTTATCCTTAGACCTTGCAAGGCCGGGCGGCGAAGGTGCAGGGGCAGCTTCGGAGAACAAATCGATCTACGTGGATTACAGGCTTATAAATTATAATAACGTTCAGGAGTTTATAAGGTTAAAATAGAAGAGTGAAAGGATAATGATAAATGAATGTGATCGGGCATTTTAAGACCATAGGTGCACACAGGAGGCTTGTACGGCAGGGCTGCTTTGCCGTTGGCCTTTATTATCAGGGGCTGACTCATGATCTGAGTAAATACTCACCCTCGGAATTTCTTGTGGGAGCAAAATACTATCAGGGCTTCAGGAGTCCCAACAATGCAGAGCGTGAAGCGACCGGCTATTCGGCTGCATGGCTTCATCACAAGGGCCGGAACAAGCATCATTATGAATACTGGCTTGACTACTCCTCCGAGAATGGCAAGGGTCTCGTGCCGGCCAGAATGCCGGATAAATACATTATTGAGATGTTCATGGACAGGATAGCCGCATCCAAGACATATAATAAGGGCAATTATACCGACGATATGCCGCTTAAGTATTACAGGAAGGGGAACCCGGAGAAGTACATTGAGGAACATACAAGAAAGACCCTTGAATTCCTTCTCGAAATGCTTAAGGATAAGGGCGAGGAGGCCTGCTTTGAATATATACGGAAGAGGATACTGAATAAACGGATAGGTACAAGGATAGCGCAGTTTTTATATGATCGTAAAGATAAAACGTCACCATTTAAGGAGGTATAGGTATGGATGGAGTAATGTTTTTGTTTGATCTTGCAATACTTTTGTTTGCAGCGAAGATGCTTGGATTGCTTGCGAGGAAGATCGGAGCCCCCGAGGTTGTGGGTGAGATCATGGCCGGCCTTATCCTGGGGCCTGCCGTATTCGGGCTTGTAAAGGATACCGACTTTTTGTCCAAGATGGCCGAGATCGGTGTTATGATGCTTATGTTCGGGGCAGGCCTTGGCACGGATGTAAAGGAGCTTAAAAAAACGGGATTCAAGGCAACACTTATAGCCTGTGCCGGAGTTGCTGTTCCCCTTGTACTCGGAACCTTACTCTTCATGGCATTTTACGGATTTGCTCTTCCGGGTTCCGATCAGTTCATGAAGGGGATATTTATAGGAACCATAATGTCAGCAACTTCGGTAAGCATTACAGTGGCAGTCCTTAAAGAACTGGGCAAGCTTAACGATACCGTCGGTACTACGATCACCTCAGCCGCTATTATAGATGATGTGATAGGGATCGTTGTTCTCACAGTGGTCATAAGCATGAGCGGGGCAGGAGGAGAAACAGGTATCGGCACCGTGATAATCAAGGTCGTTCTCTTCTTTGTGATCGCGATCATATCCGGATACCTTATATACAAGGGTATGGTATGGCTTGATGCAAACCATCCGCATTCACGGAGGGTCCCTATCGTCAGCCTGTGTTATTGTTTCCTTCTCGGATTCATAGCCGAGGAATTCTTCGGGATAGCGGATATAACGGGAGCATACGTTGCCGGCGTGATCCTTTGCAACTTAAGCGACCGCGAATATATAGAGAGCAAGGTGGACATAAGCTCGTATATGGTATTTGCTCCTCTCTTTTTTGCTGGAATAGGTCTTAAGACAAGCATAAGCTCAATGAACGGAACGCTTCTTCTGTTCAGTATCTGTTTTGTTATAGTCGCTCTGCTTGCCAAGGTGACAGGCTGCGGTTTATGCTC
>DPZM01000243.1 GCA_003535955.1 Lachnospiraceae bacterium
GGAATGAATGTACCCCTGAAGCGGGTATGGTCTTCTCCGATGTCATATCCGGCCTTGAGAGGGTTGCAGACCATGCAACCAACATAGCATTTTCAGTTCTTGATAACGATCCCGACAATGCCAAAAAAGTATCCGTGGCCGACAAGCGTATGGTCCAGGCTTCATAAAACTGACACATTTGATATGCTTTCAATAAATATGTAATCTGCGTGATATCCTTCAATAATTATCGGACAGTTTGACCACAACAACATCATTTACCATGGCACAGCAACCAAACTCCGGAAAGACCGGCATGCTTCTCACCGTCTCATCCTCCAGTGCCTCGGTAAGCTTGTCATCATCGGCTACCGTGATATTGATTCCCATCTCATGTGTGAAAAAGCCCTGCCACGACTGTACGACCCATCTGGTGTCATCTGCGCCCCATGTACCCATCTGCGCATATCTGTTTGCGTCATCATAAACGAAGTTCTTTACAAACATCGGATTGTCAGCCGGGCTTCCGACAAATACATATTTGTAATAGGGGTGATACAGATTATAGCTCTGCAGGGTTGTTACAACCTCACGTGTTAACTCGGTAAGGCTCTGACGGCTCATATACATGGCCTGCTGGTCATATACGGACATTATATAATTGCCGTATATAAGCACTGAAAGAGCAACAGCGGTAATGATCCTGTATATCTTTACGGGCTTTATGTCCGGCAGCCTGATCGACTGGGCCAGACAAAGTAGTACGGAAATACTCATACTTGCCGGAACCGTCATTTGGACCGAGGTTACCGAATCGTACGCCATCAGCAGTACGGCATTGGTGGCAGCCGGAACAAGCAGCAGAGTCAGACAGAACACAAGCGCCCTTATCCTGCTCTCCTTAAACAGACTTACCGCCGCATAGGCAAGGCATATTGCGAGCAGTCCGAACACTACCTTATATACCTTACCGTTGAATATGTTGGTGTGTGCGATGACCTGCCTGTAATAATTGATGTAATCGCCGTAAGCATGTCTGATGCTTGACGGAAGATTTAAGAGCATACCGACCGGTCCATAGGAATCGGTACCGTTGTACGAATCAAGCGCCACATCATAATACCACAGATTAAGATTTAACAGTGCATAATACAGTCCCATGCCAAGTATGACGGAAATAAGGCATCTTAACACAAACATACCGGTTTCCTTAAGAGTCATGCTTCCCTTATACATACACAGGGAAATGTAAACAAGTATCACAAGGGCGGTACAACCTATATCGGCCTGATACAGTCCCATGGCAAGAGCGATAGATACTGCCGGGATTATGACCGCGACTATCTTATTGGATGCTTTTATCATTATGCAGGCGGCAAGAACAAACAAAAAGAATGATACGGCAAAGGTCGGCGACATATAGCGGTAGGAAAGCGAAGCAAGTACACTGATATTAACGGTGAAAAGCAGTGAAGAGAGTACTGCGGCAGCCTTGCTCTTTACATCAAATATATCAAGGATCAGGATAAATCCCGCAATGAAAAAAGCCAGTGAAATGACCGATGTCACCGGATCCGGACTAAGATATAACCGCCCCCTGTCGAGAAAGCGCCACAGCCATCTTCCGTTACTGAGCTCGTGGCCGTTGGCATACGAAACCGAGCCATGCCACATACCGTCGATCTGGTTAGTCAGCTGATTGGTGATAAGAAGAGAATATGTAAACACCGCTGCTACCATATTTATAATGAAAACAGTGATCCTGTTTTTGAACTCAGTATGCTTGTTTATGTCGATCAACATATCTTCGTGTCCTGCCTTTATAAATTTAGTCTGTATCGGGAATGTATCAGATACATCCTTAAAACAGTAATGTACCATAGAATACGGAGTTTATCAAACTTTATAATGATTTATTGCTTTTAGCCATTTGGGGTGATAAAATTATACTGTTTGTTAAGCGGGTGAAGATACCGGATTACGTTAAGGGCATGATTATATGGCAAAGATTGTTCTACTCGCATTTGTGATTACGCTTGTAGTCGATTTCATTGCGGGGCTTTTTTTTATATTGGGTTCTCCCGGCAGGAAGCTGTCTTTATACAGATCCGTAATATGTATTGTATTGCTGGCAGGTGTAAATCTTGTATTGTGGGTAGCCGCAATATTCAAAAGATTTGGTACGGGTATAGACTCGCTGAAGGAATTTGCCGGTAATCTGAGGACAGGAAGTTTCCTTTATCAGGATATTGAATATATTGTTCTGGTCACCTTACTCGGAACGGTCGTTACTTTTGTTTTCTCCTTCTATTTAAGAAGGCTTATCTATGACAGCCAGCCTGAAATAAGCAGGCTTCAGGAGAACCTGATGATCATTTCGGTTCTTATGTGCGCAGGCCTGCTGTGCACCGGGTTTGAATATGCCGATTACTCCAAGGGTCAGCTGAAGTTCAGCCTTCTTCACGGAGACGGCAGTCTCGTGCCGGAAGGGGAAACGTTCACAACAGAGGACTTCATCAGGCTGAAAAACACAGGATCGAACACACTGGATCTTGATGATATGTTTCTGTCGGACAAGCCCGGCAATCTTGATCTGCTTTCTTTGTCAGGAAATGTTATCCCTGCGGGAGAGGAGCTGACGATATATCTTGACGTCACTTCACCCTTCGGACTCGGGGCAGGCGAAACGGTGTATCTGTCGGATAAAAGCGGCAGGGTATATGACAGTGCCAGGTATGAACCTGAGCCTGAGGTGGTCTATGAAGAACCCCTGTTTTCCAAGGTGAGTGGATTCTACGATGATGAGTTTATGCTGACTCTGTCATATAAAGAAGAAGCCGGAGGTAAGGATGAAACCGGTAACGCGCCAAAGATTTACTACACAATTGACGGAAGCGAGCCTACAATGGAATCGATACCGTATGATCAGCCGATAAGGATTTACGACAGAAAGGGCGAACCGGCTCCATGCAACATGGCGCAAAGGGTAGTATTTGACTACATGTATTATCAGCCTGATGATCAGGATATTGACAGGGCTTTTGTTGTAAAGGCGGCAGTGTTTGATGAGGCCGGCAACCGCAGTAACAGCTCAACCGGAGTGTACTTTGTGGGATATCCCGGATACAAAAACAGGAAGGTGATCTCCATTACCGCCGATTACACGGATCTCTTCGGGGACAACGGTATCTGTGTGACCGGACCGCAGTATGATATGTGGTATGCAGGCGGGCAGAACGGGGAGGAGCCGCAGGTTAATTTCAGACAATCCGGAAGGCTGTGGGAGCGGGAAGGCAGCATTCAGTTCTTCAATAACGGAAGCTTCATAGGTGAGCAGAATGCAGGAATAAGGGTATTCGGCGGTACATCGCGTGACTTTGCGAAGAAGCGTTTCTCGATATATTCAAGGAAGAGTTACAGTGGATCGGACAGCTTCGAAATGGATATCTTCGGGAACGGACGTCCCGTGCATTCCATCGCATTAAGGGACGGAGCCTCGGACGCTGTGCTTCAGGAGCTTTCATCGGGACGTGATGTGGCTTCGCAGCAGCATACGAAGGTGAGCGTATTCTTAAACGGTGAGTTCTGGTTCAACACGTTTGCCTGTGAGAAGTACAGCCCTGCGTATTTCTATGAGCATAAGGGTATAAGTGAGGACAATATCATAATAGTCAAGGAAGGCTTGATCGACACCGGGAAGCCGGAGGATGAGGCCCTGTACAGGCAGATATATGAGTACCTGGGAGAACATGACCTTGCGGATCCGGCCAATTACTACGAATTCTGTACGATGATCGATGTCCAGAGCTATATAGATTACCTGTGTGCTACCATATATGGTTGCAACCTTGATCAGAATGAAGTAATAAACCGTCAGATGTACAGGGCACGAACCCCGATAGAGTATGGAGAGAGTGACGGAAGATGGCGTTGGTCCTTGTATGATATGGATTTTCTTGACGGTCTCTTCGGGGCGCTTGATTACTTCGAAGTTTCGAATGCCTACGAGATCAATTCTTTTAAGGACAGACAGTCCGATGAGGCTGTAAGTATCGAAGAACAGACATTGTTTAAGGCACTGATGCAGAATGCCGAATTCAGGGATCAGTTTGTTGCTTCCTTTGAGGATATGGTAGATACTGATTATTCCATGGACAATGTGGACAGGGTTCTTGACAAATATGTGGATGACGGTGAGCTGAAGGCCTCGCTGAGGGATTTTTTCATAAACAGACCGGAATACATGAAGAAATATCTTTATGAGGAGTTTTATACAGAGGATACAGAAGGTAACGAAGGTACGGAATGAAAGAAATAAAAAAAGTACTGCCTTTTTTCATAATACTGCTTGCAGTGGCTTTTGCGGGTATTTACTGGATGGCCAAGGCAGAAACGGCAAAAACAGAAGAACCTGAACTTATTGAGGATATCCGGGATATCCCTGTTACCTGTCCGGTTACCGACAATGACCTTAAGGTATCTGAGGACAGTGCGGTACGCATATCCGATGAAGAGGCCGGCGGCATGGGCGTTCTTGCCGGAGGGGCGTATGTCCTGACAGGACAGATAAATAAAACCGTGGAGATAGATGCTCATGATGAGATAGTGCATCTTATCCTTGATAATGCCGATATAAGGACTTATGACGGCCCGGCCATTCATGTGCGCTCTGCCGCCAAGGTCATAATAACGGCATTTGACGGTACCGATAATACTCTTGCCGACTGTGCATACCACTCCGAGAAGGATACGTATGCAGCTATATATTCCGGTGCGGATGTTACCCTGAACGGTACCGGTAAGCTTACGATATCGGGATTTTCGAAGGATGCGGTATATACGGCCGGTTTCTTCAAGGTGCTTAATACCGATCTTCGTCTTAAGTCAAAGAGATATGCGATCAATGCGGATGACGGAATGCTGCTCATGCCGTCTGTGATGATCGCGGAAGCCGAGAAGACGGGATTGAAGAGCGGTATACACAATAAAACCGAGAAGGGCACGATCTACATTCTGGGCGGTGACAATACGGTGATCGCCGGAAACACTGCAATAATGTCCGGAAGAGATCTGTATGTAGGTGAATGCAACCTGTCCCTTAATGCCGTAGTGGCAGATGTTTATACCGAGGGGAAGCAGTACTACACGGGTGACAGCCTATGAGCGGGGGAAGGTTCCGTCATGAGGATAAATACATTCTCGACGGCATTCAGGCAGAGATACTTAAGAAAAGGGCCCGGGCGATCATGCGCCCCGACAGTCATGTAAGGGCAGATGGATATTACAGTATAAAGAGCCTGTATTTTGACAGTATCGATAACGGATGTTTATTTGACTCTGCTAACGGAAACGATCCCAGAGCCAAGTTCAGGATAAGGCTGTACAATAATGACACCGGCATGATAAGGCTTGAAAAGAAGATAAAACAGAGAGGCCTTACCCTGAAGAAGTCTGCACAGATCAGTATTGAGGAGACCGCTGCTCTTGTGGCGGGAGAACCTGTAGCTCTGGAAAGCATTGACAATGATGTGAAGAAATCTCTCATATCTGAGATATATAACAGGGGTCTGTTCCCTGTAATGATAGTGGAATATGAAAGGCTTCCCTTTGTTTATCCGACATCTGATATCCGTTTTACGCTGGACAGAAGGATATCATATTCTACCGATGTAAGAAGCTTTCCGGATACGGGCAGGATGACACCGGTGAAAGCCGGGAGCAGCTTTTATATAATGGAGCTTAAATGGAATGACCATGTTCCGGATATTGTCACGGAATACCTGTCAGTCAATACACTGCAAAGGTCCAGATTTTCCAAATACTATTACTGCAGATCAATGACAGTTTAAGCAGAACACTACATATTTATACGAAGGAGAGATGAATATGATCGAACTTATAAGAAGAGCGTTGTTTGAAGGTTATGCGTCCAAGGAGCTGAGCGTGTCTGCCATTTTATTGTGCATCTGTATTACGGCCCTGCTCGGAGCGTATATTTTCATATTGTACAGACGTATCAATCAGTCGTCATTTTACAACAGAGGCTTCAATATATCTCTGGTTGCGATCGCCGTGATCACGTCTGCGATAATCATAACGATACAGTCCAATATCGTGGTATCCCTCGGTATGGTCGGAGCTCTTTCGATTGTCCGTTTCAGGACTGCTGTCAAGGATCCTCTCGATCTTGTGTTTCTGTTCTGGTCGATAAGCGTCGGAATAATATGTGGAGCCGGCTTTGCCTTAATAGCCGTTATTGCGTCCGTAGTTCTTACAGTTATTATTCTCGTACTGTTAAGCGTGAAGCAGAGCAGGAATGTTACCCTTATGTCCATAAGAGCAAATAATTTCGAGGCCGAGAATATGATCATGGATATAATAAAGAATAACTGTACATATTCAAATGTTCGTGCCCAGAACATGGATGCAAACGGCATGGATATGACTGTTGAGATAAGGATAAAGGAAAAGGAACGCCTGGTACATGAGCTCATGAATTCGGACTTCACAGAGTCACTGTCGTTTGTGGAGAATGACGGCAACGGATTTGTCTGAGATAGGGCATGGAAACCGGCTTTGACAAGACAAACCCGTTTTCTTAACTTCAGTGGGGTGAAGTATTACTTTACAAGGCGGGGGCTTTGTGCTAGAATACTTGATGTTGTGTGACCTGTGCCAGGTATGGGAATTCCGGCCCATGCTTAGCATTAGGCTGATAGTTACGGAAATGTCATGCTGATCCGTAACGCTTATATACCAAGGAGGAAGATATGATAACAAAAGAGAAGAAAACAGAGATCATCCAGAAGTATGCGGTTAAGGAGGGCGACACCGGTTCACCGGAGGTTCAGGTAGCGGTTCTTACCGAGAGGATCAAGGAGCTTACCGAGCACCTTAAGGCTAATCCCGGTGACCATCATTCGGCACGCGGTATGTACAAGATGATCGGTCGCAGGCGCGGTCTTCTTGCTTACCTTAAGAAGAAGGACATTAACCGTTACCGTACGCTTATCGAACAGCTTGGCTTGAGAAGATAATTTTCACAGCCTTTAATAAACAAACGCAGTAAGGCATGGAAACGTGCGGCTGCGTTTGTTTGTTATCATAAGAGCTTAAGACGGAAGCATACCGAGACCACTGAACTGCTCATGCTTCGCAGGAGTATGAGAGCCCGCCGGACATAGTCATAAGATTCGTGAGTAGTTCAGTAGTTTCGGAATAAACCTTCCGTCTTGAAATATCAATTCATTTAAGGAAGGAGAAAAATATGTACAAGAGTTACTCTATCGAGATCGGCGGACGTACCCTTACTGTTGATGTGGGGCGTGTTGCCAAGCAGGCTAACGGCGCAGCCCTTATGCATTACGGTGACACGACCGTACTGTCAACGGCAACGGCATCGGACAAGCCGCGTGAAGGCATTGATTTCTTCCCTCTCTCAGTTGAGTTCGAGGAGAAGATGTATGCAGTAGGTAAGATACCCGGAGGATTTAATAAGAGGGAGGGCAAGGCAAGCGAGAACGCCGTGCTTACCGCACGTGTCATCGACCGTCCGATGCGTCCTCTTTTCCCCAAGGATTACAGAAATGACTGTACTCTTAACAACCTTGTTCTTTCGGTTGATCCCGAGTGCCGTCCCGAGCTTGTTGCAATGCTCGGTTCAGCTATAGCAACTTCAATTTCGGATATACCCTTCTGCGGACCCTGCGCTACGACCCAGGTCGGTATGATAGACGGACAGTTCATCATAAATCCCAGCCAGGAGCAGTGGAAGAGCGGTGACCTTAACCTTACTGTAGCTTCAACGGCCGAAAAGGTAATAATGATCGAGGCAGGTGCCAACGAGATTCCCGAAGCCAAGATGATCGAAGCTATCTACATGGCTCACGAGGAAAATCAGAAGATCATCGAGTTCATCAACAAGATGGTCGCTGAGGTTGGTAAGCCCAAGCATGAGTACGAGTCATGCGCAATCCCCGAGGAGATGTTCGCCAAGATGAAGGAGATCGTTACTCCCGAGGAGATGGAAGGTGCTGTATTTACGGATGAGAAGCAGGTTCGTGAAGAGAACATCAGGAACATCACAGCCCGCCTTGAGGAAGCATTCGCTGACAATGAGGACTGGCTTGCAATACTTGGAGAAGCAGTATACCAGTATGAGAAGAAGACGGTTCGTAAGATGATCCTTAAGGATCACAAGCGTCCCGACGGTCGTGAGATCACACAGATCCGTCCTCTTGCAGCTGAGGTTGATCTTATTCCCCGTGTTCACGGCTCTGCAATGTTCACCCGTGGACAGACACAGATCTG
>DPZM01000192.1:0-1959 GCA_003535955.1 Lachnospiraceae bacterium
TTTTCACGGCAACCGAGTCGGCAGCCATTGCGGTAATATACAGCCTTATCGTTTCGGTATTTATCTATAAGGGCCTTAACTGGAAGGGCGTGTGGAAGGTACTCGATAAATGCATCGATACTCTGTCGATCGTTCTTATCCTGATATCCACATCAGCCGTATTCGGATTCTGCCTTACCAGGCTTCACGTTCCGGATATGGCCAGCCGGGCGATATTGGGTGTGTCGACCAACCCTTACGTGATCGCTATACTTATCGATATTATTCTTCTGGTACTGGGATGTATCATGGATATGGCGCCCATCATCCTGATAGCTACGCCTATCCTTCTTCCAATAGCTACCTCGATTGGGATCACGCCGGTACAGTTCGGTATAATAATGGTGCTCAACTGCGGTATCGGTCTTCTGACTCCTCCCGTAGGTGCAGTGCTCTTTATCGGATCGGCAGTCGGACATTGCAAGATGGAGAAGGTTGTCAAGGCTACACTTCCCTTCTATCTGTGTATGATAATCACACTGCTCCTGGTTACCTTTATTCCGGGAATCGCAATGTTTCTGCCTAACCTTTTGGGTAATTAACGATCATGTTTTAAGAGGACGTTTATGCAATACAGCTATAAATACCGGGTAAAGATATCGGATCTGTGGCAGGCCTCCATGTACTATGCTTATTCATCGTACATGGGTGTCGTAAATATCATATGCATCGTGGCCTCCATCGTGCTGATAGTAAGCAGGTGGAAGGGGGCTTCCGATGCCTTCAGAACTGTGATGATCCTGTTTCTGCTGCTGTTTACGGTGATCCAGCCCTCCCTGATTCTTTTGAGAGCACATTCCTCCCTTAAGAACGGCTGCCCGGAGATTGAGTTGACCTTCTCTCAGGCCGGGATGACCGTAATATCAAACGGACAAAAACAGTTTGTAAACTGGCAGGGAGTGCTGAGAATCGTAAAGAAGCCGACCATCCTCCTTATCTATATGGAGGATGGGGCCGGCTATATATTACGCAACAGTGTGCTTAAGGGAACCCGTAAGGAGCTGTATGAATTTGTAAGTAAGATGCTTGATAGTAAGAAGGGGCAGGCATAGTATGAGTTATTCACTTAACATTCAGACATATGACAGGCTTAAGCGGGATATCATGACTCTGGTACTGATGCCCGGGGAGCCTGTATCTGCGGCCAAGATAGCCGACAGATACGATGTGAGCAGGACACCTGCGAGAGAAGCCCTTGTCAAGCTTGAGACCGAGGCACTGGTTGATATCTACCCCCAGGTGGGCTCGGAGATATCAAGGATAGACGAGGACAGGGCCAAGCAGGAATGGTTCGTGAGAATGACCCTTGAAATGGGTGTCATAAACGGACTGTTCGAGCATGTGTCGGGAAATGATATAGAGAAGATGCGGGAATACTGTCATAAGATGGAGCTCGTTGCAGGCAAGATGAACGACCCTGATATGACATTCGAATACTTAAGATGCGACAATGAATTTCACGCGATAGCATTTTACGTTGCGGGGCAGAAGCTGGCAGCATCGATAGTGGCCAATTCAATGGCTCACTATAACAGGATAAGGCTTCTTATAGATATGGAGAACACCAACAAGGACAGGACCCTGGCAACGCATGAACAGCTTATAAGAAATATTGAGAACGGTGACATGGAGGGATACAGGGTGCTTATGAGAAAGCATCTTGGATATTTTGAACAGGATATCGAGGATCTGAGAAGACGCAATCCCGAAATGTTCAAAAGATGATAACGGTTTAATATAAGAGGTAGGAAGAAATATGAAAGAGTTTATGGATGACAATTTTATACTGGGGAATGATACCGCAAGGCATCTTTTTCATGACTATGCCAGGGATCTTCCGATCATAGATTACCACTGCCATTTGTCTCCGAGGGAGATATATGAGGATGTAAGGTTTGACAGCCTTGGCGATGTATGGTT
>DPZM01000192.1:2089-2556 GCA_003535955.1 Lachnospiraceae bacterium
ATGGATGAGAAGCTTATAACGGAGAGGACCGATGAGCTTTCAAGGTTTAAGGGATTTGCCGATACGCTGAGTCTTGCGATAGGCAATCCGATGTACCATTGGTGTAATCTTGAACTTAAGAAGTATTTTGATATAAATGAACCCTTATGTCCGGCCAACGCCGAGAAGATATGGGATAAGTGCAACGATAAGCTTAAGAACGATCCGGGGATGAGCGCAAGGGGACTCATAAGTCAGAGTAATGTTGCTTATGTCGGAACGACCGATGACCCCATTGACAGCCTTGAATGGCATGAGAAGATCGCAGCCGATAAGAGCGTTAACTTTATGGTAAGGCCTTCCTTCAGGCCGGACAAGGCCATAAACATAACCAAGGCCGGATTCAGGGAATATATAAAAGAACTTGCAGCGACAGTAGGCAAGGAGAGCCTTGATTCTACTTCGGATGTTATTGACGCACTGGTAAA
>DPZM01000262.1 GCA_003535955.1 Lachnospiraceae bacterium
GCGGCAATACCTGCTCCAAGAAGCTAACAAAGGGTGAGATGAAGTATCAGGCTATCATGGCCCGTTCACTTCCCGTTGAGGTTACAAACGGAACTCTTGAGGGCGATATTGTTCCCGGACCTATCACCTTCTACCGCCTGCAGTCAACAGCTGACAACATCCTTCGCGCATATGTTGCAGAGGGTGAGGTTCTTCCTGTTGCCACAAGGTCATTCGGTGGTATCGGCGTATTCGCTATACCTGAGATGGGGCGTTTCTACCGCCACGTTCTTATCCAGAAGAATTATCCTCATCACGGAGCAGTTGCTTTCGGACACTTCGGTAAGGCACTCTTCGAGGTATTCAAGTATATCGGCGTATGTACCTGCGAGATCGGTTACAACCAGCCGGCATCACTTCCTTATCCGACAGAGAACCCTTTTAAGTAAAATAATTTAACAATAATTTATAGTTCAAAAGGCGCTGTGAAAACAGCGCCTTTTGTGATAAACTGTCATTATGACTAAAAAAGCATTAATTATAGGAGCCGGTCCGGCTGGTCTTACAGCAGCCTATGAGCTATTAAGCAGAACAGAGGACATTGAAGTCACAATCCTTGAGGAATCGGATGTTTTGGGAGGAATATCAAAGACGGTCAACTATAAAGGAAACCGTATGGATATGGGTGGACATCGGTTCTTTTCCAAGGATGCAGGAGTAAATGAGTGGTGGGCCAAGATGCTTCCTATGCAGGGCAAAGCAGACCCCGAGACAAATGATGAGGTGATGCTTAAGCGGCATCGCATATCAAGGATCCTTTTTGAGTCAAAATTCTATGATTACCCTATTACCTTAAAAGCCGGAACCATCAGAAATTTCGGTATATTAACAACGCTGAAGGTTGGTTTTTCATATCTCGGATCGGTATTACACAAACTTCCGGAAGATAATCTTGAAAATCTTTATGTGAATTCCTTTGGACGTAAGCTTTACAGTATGTTTTTTGAATATTATACGGAAAATCTCTGGGGGAGACATCCTTCACAGATAGATGCTTCATGGGGCAGGCAGAGGACTAAAGGATTATCGATACCCGGAATTATAAAGGATTACTTTGGCAAAGTGTTCAAGATTAAGAACCGTAAAGTAAACACTTCCCTTATAGAAGAATTCAAATATCCCAAATACGGGCCGGGACAGATGTGGGAAGTAACAGGTGAGAAGATAATAAAGATGGGCGGCAAGATAATGAAAAATGCCCGTGTCACAAGTGTCAGGTTAGAGGAAAACAGGGTGGTGTCTGTCGGATATGAAACATCGGAAGGGCACATGGAAACGGATGCGGATTACTTGCTCTCCTCAATGCCCGTTAAGGACCTGATCGCCGGAATTAACGGCGAATCCAAAGACAGTGTTCCTGCGGAAATAAAAAGGATAGCAGCCGGTCTCCCGTACAGGGATTACATGACCTTGGGAGTTCTGGTTAAGAAGCTTAAGATAAAGAATAATACGGATATCAAAACACCGGGAAACATCATACCCGATTGTTGGATATATGTTCAGGACCGTAATGTTAAGATGGGAAGAATCCAGATATATAACAACTGGTCTCCATATCTGGTAAGGGATAATGAAAACACGGTATGGCTGGGACTTGAATACTTCGTCAATGAAGGTGATGATCTATGGTGTATGAGTGAGGATGGATTTTCGAAGTATGGTGTTGATGAGTTAATAAAGCTTGGATTTATTGATTCTGGCGCTGATGTCATTGATACACATATGGAGAAGGTTAAAAAGGCATATCCGGCTTATTTTGATACTTATAATGAAATGAACACTCTTACTGAGTATTTATCCGGTATAGAAAACCTTTATTGCATCGGAAGGAACGGACAGCACAGATACAATAACATGGACCATTCAATGGTTACGGCTTTTGAAGCGGTTAAATGCATTATTTCGGGAAATCCGGATAAGTCGGCTTTATGGAATGTGAATACGGAGAAGGAATACCATGAAGAGAAACAGACTTGATAATTATACGGTCTTTTTGATCATATCACTTTCAGGAACCCTTCTGTTTCTGTTGGTTCTTCTCATAACCGGAGGGAACGGGGCATCCTGGCTGGCAATGGAGAATAATTTCGACAACTTCCTTACCGATCATTTCAGGCATATTGCCTTTGCTTCGGACATGCAGCATTTTTACTTCAACACGATGGATGCAACCTTTCCGCCATTTGCCTACCTGTTTTATTACCTCCTTTACCGGATAAATCCGCATGCATGGAAGGTAAATGAGTGGGAAGAATGCCGTGATTATCAATATAACCCGTTGACATATCTTATACTTGCTATCCTTGTCGTTCTTCTGTTCCGGTTTCTTGTGGATAAGCTGCTCCCGCAATACAGTAAGGGTAAAAATGATCTGTTCGTAATGGCAGTTGTGCTTTCGGCACCTATGATGGCAGGTGCACTTGAGAGAGGTAATATTTCCTTTCTGACAGCCGTAATGCTTCTTGCTGCGCTTTACCTTAAGGATTCTGATAAGGCGTGGAAACGGGAAGCTGCGCTTTTGCTCATAGCGGCTGCTTCGGGACTTAAACTGTATCCTGCGATATTCGGAGTTATCTATATTGTTGAGAAACGCTATAAAGAAGGTATAAGACTGTTAATTTACGGCCTGCTTGTATTTATGGTCCCTTTTATCTTCTGCGGAGGTGTACCGGGGCTGATACAATACCTTAAAATCCTTTTCTTTTTTGAAAATCAGGGATACCGGAGCTGGACAAACGTAAGGAATTATCTGCTGTGCATATCAGACCTGCTCGGACAGTATGAAAAATCGGCTTCTTTTGTCAAATACTTTAAACTGGCAGAGAATTTCTATCTGCTTTTTTGTGTGATCAGCATGTTTAAGACAAGGGAAAAATGGAAGTATGTGCTCTACACTTCGGGCATAATGGCTTTATATGTGCCCTTCAGCTACAGGTATACCTCCGTATACATGCTGATTCCCCTTGTAATTTACCTTGCGCAGGATATGGATAAACAGAAGAAGATATACAGTATCCTTTTTGCTCTTACTTTTACTGTTCCGGTATACGGGATGATGACATCCCTTGCTGCTGATTTCTTTATCTTTACTCCCATCTATATTATGATGATATATTCTTTTGCTGAAGACTGGATCATTGGGAGTAAAGGAAAAACTACAGGTCAAGCTCCAGCATAAGGGGCGTATGATCCTGTCTGGGACCGGAGTCTATCATGGAAGAGGTTCTGATCTTATCTTTAAGCCGGTCGCTTACAAGAAAATAGTCGATCCTCCAGCCTGAGTTGTTTATCTTGCTGGTCTTAACCCTCTGGGCCCACCAGGAATAGGCACCCTTTATATCTCCGTTTTGATGGCGGAAGGAATCGGTAAAACCCTTGGATAAAAGGTTTGTAAAACCGGACCTTTCTTCATCGGTAAATCCGGGTGAAAAGTGATTCTGATCGGGATTGGCAAGATCGATCTCCTTATGTGCAACATTATAATCGCCGCAGGCAATGACCGGTTTATCCCTGTCAAGGCCTGCAAGATAGTCAGCATATCTTACATCCCATATACACCTGTCGGCAAGCCTCTTCAGGCCGTCTCCTGCATTTGGAGTGTATACCAGATTAAAATATACATTTCCGATATCGAGGGTTATCATACGGCCCTCAGAATCCATGGTATCAGGAGCTCCGATTTCGGGGAAGTCAGCCGTTACCTGCAGATTCTTTTTATATAGAGCCATTGTTCCTGCGTAACCCTTTTTAGCCTTTCCGTGAGAGCTTATATATACATAATCATAGTCCGGGAAATATTCTTTAAGTATTTCCTCCTGTTTTTTGTTCATGCCGTTCTCGGGGAGCTTGGTTTCCTGCAGGGCAATTATGTCAGGTGATCCGGCTCCTATCGTTTTAAGTACATCCCTTGACAGGTCAGACCTTGGGCTTGTGCCTGTAAGAGCAGCATTCAGTGAATCTATGTTCCATGATATGAACTTCATATATCCCATACCTCCAATTTAGAGTTGAAAAATCCTACTTAAGATAATAAACTATTAAGGTATTGTTTTAAAGAGGAAATATCGGGAGAAAACGGATGAAAACAGGATTTGATAACGAGAAATACCTTAAAATGCAGTCAGAGCACATCATGGAGAGGATAGGCAAGTTCGGCGACAAGCTCTACCTTGAATTCGGTGGCAAGCTCTTCGACGATTACCATGCTTCCAGAGTCCTTCCGGGATTTGAGCCGGACAGTAAGCTGCGCATGCTCATGAAGCTGTCGGACAGGGTCGAGATTGTGATCGTTATCAATTCAAGTGATATAGAGAAGAATAAGGTAAGAGGTGACCTGGGGATTACATATGATGAGGATGTGATCCGCCTTATAAGTGAATTTGAAAAAAGAGGACTGTACGTAGGAAGCGTTGTGCTGACCCAGTTCAAGGGACAGGGGGCAGCCGAAGCCTTCCAGACCCGCATGGAGAACCGGGGGTATAAGGTATATCATCATTATAAGATAGAGGGTTATCCTTCAAATGTTAAGCTTATAGCAAGCGATGACGGATTCGGTAAGAATGATTATATAGAAACGGCAAGACCGCTGGTGGTTGTTACGGCTCCGGGACCCGGCTCGGGGAAAATGGCTACCTGTCTGTCACAGCTTTACCATGAGAACAAGAGGGGGATAAAGGCGGGGTATGCCAAGTTCGAGACCTTCCCTATCTGGAACCTTCCGCTTAAGCATCCGGTCAACCTGGCTTATGAAGCTGCAACAGCGGATCTAAATGATGTAAATATGATCGATCCCTTTCATCTTGAAGCATATGGAGAAACAACGGTCAATTACAACAGGGACATCGAGATATTCCCGGTACTTGACTCGATCTTTGAAGGAATATACGGACATAACCCATACAAGTCACCCACGGATATGGGTGTTAACATGGCCGGCAATTGCATAGTTGATGATGATGCCTGCTGTGAGGCTTCCAGGATGGAGATAATCCGCCGCTACTATACCACATTAAACGGTGTTGTTAACGAGAAGTCTTCGGAAAGCGAGGTTGTAAAGATCGAGCTTATCATGAAGCAGGCCGGCATTACCACGGATGACCGCAAGGTTACGGTGGCTGCCAACAAACGGGCGGAGGATCTTTCGGTACCCTGTGCGGCCATTGAGCTTGCGGACGGAAGGATAATCACATCCAAGACATCCGATCTTCTCGGGGCGTCGGCGGCACTTCTCCTTAACGCGCTTAAGGAGCTGGCCGGTATAGATCATGAGCTTCATGTAATATCAAGGGAAGCCATTGAGCCCATACAGACACTTAAGACGGAATATCTCGGAGGTAACAACCCGAGGCTTCATACGGATGAGATACTTATCGCGCTTGCCATGTCGGCCGTAAACGATAAGAATGCCAGGGCTGCAATGGAACAGCTGCATAAGCTCAAGGGCTGTCAGGTCCATACATCCGTAATGCTGTCGGATGTGGATATCAAGACATTTAAGAAGCTGGGTGTGGATCTTACCAGTGAACCGGTGAAGAAACAGACTGTAAATGAGGTATAGGGAAGGGGCAGAAAGATGGATAAACCGATTCTTATTATAATGGCGGCCGGTATGGGATCAAGGTACGGCGGCCTAAAGCAGATAGATCCCGTTGATGAGCATGGAAACAAAATAATTGATTTTTCCATATATGATGCGATCCGTGCGGGATTTGATAAGGTGGTATTTGTAATTAAAAAGGAAAATGAGAAGGATTTTCGCGCCTCAATAGGTGATATCGTTAAGGATCACATAGAGGTTGAATACGCCTTTCAAGAGCTTACAGATATCCCGGAAGGATGCAGTATTCCGAATGGACGCGTTAAGCCCTGGGGTACGGCGCATGCTGTGCTCAGTGCAAGGAAGGAAGTGAACGGGCCCTTCGCGGTGATAAATGCGGATGATTTTTATGGCAGGGAAGCCTTCAGGGTCATATATGATTATCTTGCAGGCAATAAGGATGATGATAAGTACCGTTATGCCATGGTAGGATACGAACTTAAGAATACACTTACAGAAAACGGGTATGTATCAAGAGGAGTGTGTTCCACGGATAAGGACGGCTTTCTTACAGATATTGTAGAACGTATCCGTATTGAAAAGGACGCAGATGGGGCCAGGTTCAGCGAAGACGGTGGTAAGTCTTTTGAGCCCATCGATGAAAACAGCATTGTTTCCATGAATATGTGGGGTTTTTCGAGGAGCTTTATCGATGAGGCAGGCAGGAGCTTTACTGAATTCTTTAATGATACCGTACCTGCCGATCCCCTTAAGGCGGAGTGCTACCTGCCGGGTGTTGTCGATGAGCTGCTTAAGGCCGGCAAGGCGACCGTTAAGGTGTTAAGGTCATCCGACCGCTGGTTTGGTGTCACCTATAAGGAAGACAAACCCTTTGTCGTTGAATCGATAAAGGCACTGAAGGGTAAGGGAGAATATCCTGACAGGCTGTGGTAAATAAGTGACTGTCAAAAGACAAGCTCAAACAATGATACTACGGATGGTATTGAATAATGGATAATAAACAAAGAGGATCCTTTACGGGGAAAATAGGCTTTGTACTCGCTGCAGCAGGAGCTTCGGTCGGTCTTGGCAATATTTGGAGGTTTCCGTATCTGTGTGCCAGATACGGCGGTGGGATATTTCTTGTAGTATACATAGTTCTGGCTCTTACATTCGGATATACCATGATCATTGCCGAAACTGCCATAGGACGCGCAACCGGTAAAAGTCCGGTCGGAGCATACGATCATTATACGGACAGCAGGCTGCTGAGGGGAGGGGGCTGGATAAACGCAATAGTTCCCATACTTATTGTACCCTATTACTCCGTTATAGGAGGTTGGGTTTTCAAGTATCTGTTTGAGTATATGCACAGTGATATTGATGCTATCGCTTCGGATGACTTTTTTTCGGATTTTATATCTGACGGAGTGTCGACAGAACTGTGGTTCATTCTTTTTACGTTAATTGTTGTTGCTATCATCCTGCTGGGCGTGCAGAACGGTATAGAGAAGGTATCCAAGATCATGATGCCCGTACTTGCCGTACTTGCCGTTATCATAAGCATCTATTCGATATCACGGCCGGGAGCCATAGAAGGAGTTAAATATATCCTGGTACCCAACTTTTCCGATTTTTCACTGATGACGGTAGTATCGGCCATGGGCCAGATGTTCTATTCATTATCCATTGCCATGGGTATTCTTATAACCTTCGGTTCATATATCAAGAAGGAAGTCAGTATAGAAAGATCAACCGTTCAGGTTGAGATATTTGATACGGCCATTGCCATATTGGCAAGCTTTATGATAATCCCCGCGGTATTTGCTTTTTCCGGCGGAGATCCCGACACCTTAAAGGCTGGTCCATCCCTCATGTTTATAACTATGCCCAAGATCTTTTACGGTATGGGAATGGGAAGGATAATGGGTATACTGTTTTTCCTCCTTGTCCTTTTTGCCGCCGTGACAAGTGCGATCGCCCTGTTGGAGAGCGCCGTTTCTACTTTTGCGGATGAGTTCGGATGGAGCAGAAAAAAGGGAACGATCATAATGACTGTCATAATGATCGGACTCGGTACCCTATCCTCTCTCGGATACGGACCTCTTGCCTCGATAACAATAGCAGGCATGCAGTTCCTTGATTTCTTCGATTTTATCACGAATTCGGTAATGATGCCGATCGCTGCCCTTGCTACCTGCGTGCTTGTTGTAAGGAACATAGGGTTTGCCGAAATAGAAAAAGAGGTGACACTGGGAGGTCATCCCTTTAAACGTAAAAATGTATTTAAGTTCATGATCAGGTTTCTGTGTCCTGTATTTGTGATCATTATCCTTATAAGTTCGGTAGCGAGTGTATTAGGATGGATCCGGATATAGGAAGGGTCAGTGGAAGCACTGTTCAAAATCATACTCATTCACATAGTTATACATATCAAGCAGAACATCGTAGTAGGTGTCCATGGTAACCTCATGGGCACCTGTTTTCATTGATTCGTACATATAATAATTGATATCGCCCTTATAGTGGGAGTAGTCCCTGTAATTGGAAAGGTCAGTTATGATATCCTTATCATCCTGGAAATAAAACAGGCGTACATTATCGCATTCAAGCAGCTTCTTGTATTCGCGCTCAAGAGTGCAGATCGTGGCGGTTGAATTACCGCGCAGAATCACATCGTCCCAGAAGAGGATACTGTAGGGTGGAGCATACAGGTAGAAGGTCACATCGGGATGAGCCTTTATCTGCTCTATGAAAGGATCGGTAAAAGCATCTGCATTTTCAAAGAAGACATCGTAGGCTTTCTCTTCATTTCGTATAAGGATACGCTTTGACATATAGGCAAGCCGGGCAGAATATTTGGAATATTCATAATCATCACTCCAGTTATATGCATTTTCCGCGTTAAATCCCTCACGTACATTATTTATAAGAAACTTTGGCAGGTAATCGAATAAGACAGATTTATTAAAGAGATAGTGAATGTCGCTTATTCCGATATCCGAAACATAATAGTCCTCGATGGTCTGCGGAAAAGCAGATTCAGCATCAAAAAAAAGATAGCTGTCAAGGCAGAATACCACATTTTTGGTCCCTTTATGCTTAAGGACTTCATCAAGTACCGGTCGATAGTCGCCGTAATGGGCTCCCTGAAGTGATATTTTTACACATTTGCTGCCGAAAACACCGTCCTCGAACCATTTGTAATTAAAGTTTTCACTCATGGATGAACCGATAAGTGCGGTATCATAGTCAAGATTACGGGCAAGACCGATAGCACTTGTACGTTCGTCAGTCTCAACGTTGGTAAGTCCGAACCAGGGCTTGTGATACCTGGTGAAGGGATCGATGACAATGACAAGAACCGCAATGATCACAAG
>DPZM01000036.1:0-3293 GCA_003535955.1 Lachnospiraceae bacterium
TATGTAACATGCGCAGCCCCCTACCTTTTTAGTATGCAGAGCGGATTTGAAGTGACCATGACCCAGTGTAGGGATACGGCATCCATGTCATATGTCCTTGAGATGGCCGCAAGGAACAAGGAATCGGACGGCGTTAAGGTAACTGACGGTTTCAGGGATGACTGGTCGGTGGAGTACACCTGTGACAACCTCGATGCCTTCTATTCGATAGGTGAATACCCGGTCGATAAAAAAACCGTCATTAAGGCGGTACAGCTTGCATACACGGAAAACGAGCCTGAGGCGGTAGTCGGAAAAGCCGGGTTCGCGAGGGCAAGAAGCGTGGCTTACCTTGGCGGCAAGAGGGTGGTGTCGGCCCCTTCCAATGTCCTCTCATGCAAGGCAGGACCCGAAAAATGTTATGTTTTATGGGAGGAAGGCATTGCGGGTATAATCTATGATCCCAAGGATGCCAAGACAAATTCAAACCAGGAGAACAGGAAGCGGGTCAATGCCCATGCCGGCAGGATCCTGAACGGTAAGGATACTTCCGGACTCGAAAGAGACCAGATATATATTCATGGAAATGATACGGGCACATGCATTAAGAACGGAACGGTCTTCTTCTTCGGGGTGGCTGATGATTCTGACATAAAGTCATATGATCTTTTAAGGAGCGACAAGCTTAACGGAGCATACAAGAAGGTGAAGAGTTACGCCCTTAACAGCCCGGAGCTGATAAAATGCGATGTCTCGTTTGAAGGCAGGCCGGTGTATGCGATGCACTTTAATTCGTTCCCGCCCGAAAAGGATTTCTATTACGCTGTATGCGCGGTATCAAAGACGGGCAGTGCTGCCGGAGCCAGAGGGGAAGGGATGCTTAACCGTACGACGCCCGACAAGGTTCAGAACATCGGGATAGGTGAGGCGGACCAGACACAGATAGTCCTTTCATGGGACACTGACGAATGCGTTAAGCAGTACTGGATATACAGGGGTAAGGAATCCTTCGGAAACATAGAGGAAGCTTCGGGAACGCCGATAGCCAAGGTATCGGGTAAAAAGGGTGTTTATTTTGATAAGAAGGTTGAGACCGATGTCCGGTATTTCTATTATGTACGTCCCGTTTATGATGCGAAGAAGGCGGCAGCGGATCCCAGGTACAACATGAACCTGTGCTCGGACGAGGTGCAGGGCAAAGCAACAGCCAAATACGCAGTGATCAAGAACTTCCAGGCAGCCAACTATTCGACAAACCATATACAGCTAAGCTACAGCCAGGCAAAGGGCATCACCGAGTACAGGTTATGGCGCCTGGAGGTAAGCTCGTCGGAGAAGACGCTCACCGATACAATGAAGCCGGATATCTACAGCGAGAAGAAGGAGAGCGAGAGCTGGGATGAATTCGAGAACAGGATTGATGGCTGGAACATTGATGACTGGAAGAACTTCTGCGCAAAGTACAGCTCATCCAAGGGCAGCTGGCAGCTTGCGGGAGTAAATCACGGCACCGGGACTAGCACGGCCAAGCAGACCTTTGATGATAATGTTAAGGTAGGACATTACTACTTCTACCTGGTTCAGGGTGCTACGGATAAGTCATCCGGATTTATATTTGCACCTTCCAAGCAGATAAGGAACGTTCCCTTAGGTGTGACCGAATTAAGCGCAGGCTACTGCGGATATTCTTCGGGTATCAGGCTGTCATGGGGTATAAACAGCAGGGATGCGGCCTATAAGTCAGAGCTTACTTCCGTGATAAGTATTAACGGCGGCAAAACATGGACACCGGTAAATCCGGGATATACGGACTTCTCCCTTCCGAGAGGCCAGGAGCGGACATACCTGGTGGCTGTAGTTTATCATTTCGGTCAGGCGGATGCCGTACCTGGCGGTATATCCATGGCGGTCTGCAGCCTTCCCGACCGTATAGAAACAAACATAAAGGATGATAAATGCGAGATATATGTCGGCGATACTGTGGAAATAAAGGCCAGGGCCGTAAGAGACAACGGTCAGACGGCTATCGTAAATCATATATCCTTTGAAAAGTCATCTGACGTGCTTGACGGAGAGAAGGGCAAATATACCGGTTCCAGGCCCGGTGAAGCAACAGTTGTGCTTAAGTGTGCCGGACTGGAAAAGAGGATCCTGGTCAGGGTAAAGAAAAGATAGTTACTGCAGAATATACATTACAGAGGACTGGTAGGATATGTCGGAATTAAGTAAGAGGATACGAAGGGATTTTGCCGCAGGCGATATGGTAAGGGATGCAGGACTTAAGACTCCCGATGATGTGGTGAGGTTTGTTGATATAAGCTACGGAGAGGATGAGAAATATAATCTTCTTGACGTGTACAGGCCGAAGGAGCCGTCGGTAGATCATTTGCCCGTTATCATGATAGTTCACGGCGGGGCCTGGGTATACGGGGATAAGGAAGTGTACCGGTATTACGGCATGAGCCTTGCGCAGAGGGGCTTTGCCGTAGTCAACTTCTCCTACCGGCTTGCACCCGAGAGTAAGTTCCCGGCTCAGCTGGAGGACATCTGTGCGGTGTTTGAGTGGATATACAAAAACCGGGAAGAGTACGGGCTGGATGCCGGTAATGTGTTTGCTGTGGGTGATTCTGCCGGGGCTCATTTATTGGGGCTCTTTGCAGGCGTATATTCCAATCCGGATTATGTGAAGGCGCTTAAGGAGAAGTACCCCGGAGCCGGGATATCACTCCATGCAGGCCCGGATGCGGCAGAGGATACCGAAGGCAAAGGGAGTGCCGAAAACAATGCGGGTGCCCGCTTAAGGGCTGTGGCGCTTAACTGCGGCAAGTATGACCTTACTAAGAGTGATGATGCGGATAAGGATACGCCGCTTCTGGTTGCTGATTTCTTTAAGGATGGCGGCAGCAGGGAGGAGCTTGAGCTTACCTGTGTTACGGATTGGGTTACGAAGGACTATCCGCCGGTATTTATGATGACCTGTCCGGGTGACTTTCTTAAATATCAGGCTCCCTTTATGGAGGAGGCTTTAAGGGTGAATTCGGTTCCCTTCGTTTACAGGTATTACGGGAATGCGTCGGAACCGCTCCATCATGTATTTCATTGCAATATACGGCTTGAGAGTGCTAGAATATGCAATGATGACGAATGCGGTTTTTTTGCGGACCTTGTTTGTAAGTGAGCCGGCAGGATGGGAATCGGTAAAATGGAAATTGACAGAGTGGAAACCGTGTGCCCGGCGTTCAGGTAAGGTCAGGGAGCAGTCATGGTGTAAACATAAGAATCTGGGAAACAGTTCCGGAAAGGAAAAAATGGGT
>DPZM01000036.1:3353-3987 GCA_003535955.1 Lachnospiraceae bacterium
TAGAAATAGAGAGAAAATTCCTGGTCAGGTCCCTGCCTGAGAATCTTGATAAATATCCTTATCATGTGATCGAGCAGGGCTACCTTAATGTACGGCCGGCGATAAGGGTCAGGCGTGAGGACGACATTTATTACATGACCTACAAGGGTGAGATCGTGGGGAGCAAGGACCATCTGGGACTTGACAATGAAAGGTTCATGGACATGAATGAGGAGAAAGGTGCCGGGGTGACCGAGCGGATAGGCAAGGTTGAATACAACATGGCCCTGGATCCTGCGTCATATGACCATATGTTAAGTAAGGCTGACGGGAACATCATCCGTAAGAAGAGATACCTGATACCGATCAACGGGGATGCATTTACCGGGGAATATTTAAAGGAGCGGCCGGAACTTACCGGAATGATGGAGTCGGGACAGATAAAGATAGAGCTTGATGTCTTCGATGATCCTTTTGGTGGAATGGTCATTGCGGAGGTTGAATTCCCTGACGAGGAGGCGGCGGCAGCTTACCGGCCAGCGGCATGGTTCTTAGAAGAGGCTACCGGGGATCCCAAGTATTCCAACGCATACATGAGCTCACTTCCGGCGGAGTTGATAGGAAGCATACGGTGGTAGGATTCGTAAAGTATTTT
>DPZM01000105.1 GCA_003535955.1 Lachnospiraceae bacterium
ATGATATGTCTCCTTTTCTGCGGGTGTTTATACCCGGTCATGGAAGGTTGCCCGCTTTCGCTCACAACCCCGGGCCGAACGAAATATCCGCTATCGGCCGGCCTTAAGGCCATAACATAACTCCCGTATCATATGTCTTAGGCCATAAGGCTCGAAGAATTAATGGTTATTTTTAATTATACATTAATCAGCAAATTGAAGCAAGAATTCTAAATATTTAAACATTTAAGTCTTAGTTTGTAAAATATTCATTTTTATCATACAATTGGTGAAGGAGCAAATTTTTTTAGGAGGTTTCTTATGGCAAAAACATTAAAAGACATCCAGAAGCTGATCAAGGACAAAGGAATCAAAATGGTGGATTTCAAGCTGACGGACATCGACGGAAGATGGCGTCACTTAAGCATCCCCGCTGAACGGCTTACGGAAAATACCATGGAACATGGTATAGGCTTCGATGGTTCCAACTACGGATACGCACCTGTTGAGAACAGCGATATGGTATTTATCCCGGTGCTTGAATCCGCAGTTATCGACCCTTACACCGATGTTCCCACCCTGTCGATGATAGGAGATGTTCGTATCATCGATCTTCCCGACAACAGACCCTTTGACCAATATCCCAGGAATGTAGCGATCAGGGCCCTTGAATACATGGAAGAGATCGGGGTTGCCGACAGGATGGTCATCGGACCGGAATACGAATTCTATATTTTTGACAGTGTTTCGTACAGCACCGATTACTACAGTATGTTTACGGAGATATTTACGCCTCAGGCAGGATTCGCTTCAGGTTATGAAGAAAACAACAATGGTTACCAGTTAAAGCCCGGCAACGGCTATCACAATTCCCTGCCCACAGATATCCGTAATGACTTAAGGTCGCGAATGTGCCTGGCAATGAGCGACTGGGGTATAGAGGTAAAATACCACCATCCCGAAGTGGGCGGCAGCGGCCAGATGGAAATAGAGGTTGAACTCGGCGACATGCTCAAGCTTGCCGATGATACCATGTCTGCAAAATATGTTATCAAGAACGAGGCTGTGCAGGACGGTTGTACCGCAACCTTTATGCCCAAGCCCTTAGCAGGTGAAGCCGGAAACGGAATGCATGTGCATATGCTTCTGTTTAAGAAAGGCAAGCCCGTCTTCTATGATGCCAAGGGGTATGCCCAGTTGAGCAAGGAGGCTCACTGGTTTATGGGCGGACTGCTCTCCCATGCGCGTTCCTTATGTGCGATAACCAACCCTTCGACCAATTCCTACAAGAGACTTGTTCCGGGGTTTGAAGCACCGGTCACCATCGGTTATGCAATGTCCAACCGCAGTGCCGTTATAAGGATCCCGGCATATGCGAAGACACCCGAGACCAAGCGTTTCGAGTTAAGGAATCCCGATGCGACCTGCAATCCCTACTACGCATACGCAGCGATCCTCATGGCAGGACTTGACGGGATAAAGAATAAGATAGATCCTCATAAGGCCGGCTGGGGTCCTTATGACTTTAACCTCTATAACCTGTCCGATGAAGAGAAGGCTAAACTCACAGGGCTTCCTGCATCACTGGATGAAGCGCTCAACGCCCTTAAGGAAGATCATGATTATCTTACAGCCGGAGGCGTCTTCCCCGAGAGGCTTCTTAACCAGCTTATCGGCCGGTATAAAAAGGCGAGCGACCGTATATCCCGCCTGCCCCACCCCGCCGAATTTGCCGAATACTACGACCTGTGATCCAAAGAGCACAGAATCAATGAATGCAAGAGCACCAGCGGCCCACAGTTTTAACTGCAGATCGCAGGTGCTTGAAGACACGGGGACGGTTCTTCTGTCTTCATGAACCGAGGAACCGTCCCCTGTTTCATATGGCTCACCTGAAAAGATATGAATACTTCCTTCTCTGTTCCCTTAGTACCTGAGTGACACGATCACACACATCTTCAGGATAATACAATGTGTCGCGAACAGCATCCGTAATATCCCGGTCATCAAAACAAAACTTTATATTACATCCGTATAATTCCTTCGCAGCATCCAGCTGTTCGTCAAAGTCATACGAAACCGTTTTCGATCTCGCCTCGGAGATCAACGTATACACATCGCCATCTATAGGATAATCCATGCTCGTATCGGACAGAAGCGCAGCACCATTATCAAAAACCGGGCAATAATCAAAAATACCTTCATTCCTTTTGAGCACGGCTATGTTATGCATATGTCTGTCATCATTCAAAAAAAGTGCATCTATCGTCAACAGCCGGCTAATATAAACACCGAAATCCTTAAGCCCGGTCATCCCGATAGCAAATTCCGTCACAAATTCAAGCCTGTCCTTAACATCCGGAATCTTGAATACGGATTCATACAGGCTCCTGCCATATCTTAGTTTAAACAGCTTCTCCAGCGTTATAAGCTCACCGCTGCCATTGATGAAATCCCTGCTCCTTGCGCCGTTATAGACCTTATTCTTATATCTTATCTGCTCCGGTTCATAGGAAACATATGCATCCTTCTTTAGATCTGATTTTATCAGCAGCTTCGACACGACTGTTTCGGACATACCTTCATAACCAAGATTGTCAGCCTTGTACCATATCCCGTTCTTACTCCATTTAAGCTGATTACCCTTTGATGAATGCCGGTCATTTTCATATCGGTCGGTTTCAAACAATTCTATCATATCTGTTGCTCTATCCTTATCCAGAAATCATCCTCCGCCATCCTGCCCTCTGTCTTCTTGACGATCATAAAAGGATCATAAAAAGGCAGATCAAGATCCCTCAGAATCAACTTCATCTTATCCCGCTGACCCGGGAAGCATCGTGACTCAAGAAATTCCTCATAGTCTTTATATGTCGGATGTTCATTCTTTCCGAATGCCCTTAACAGGATGTTGGAAGTATAATTCCTTATCATTACCCTCTGGTTTATATCATCCACATCAATTAGAGTGCATACATGCTGACCATTCATATACCAAAGTCGCAGAGGCAACACCCTTTCCGGAATGCTTCTCTCCTCCATAAGCAGCGGTGAATGAAACAATATATCAAACACAAGTGCTGCGGTGCCCGTCACTCCACCGTTTTGTTCCCATCTCTCCACGGTAGGCTTCGAGCATCCCATAAAATCAGCAAGCTGCTGCTGTGTCATCCCGTATCTTTTTCTGAAATTCCTTACTTCTTCCGAAGTTATGTGGTCAGCCCTGATATATTCCATTTCAACCCTCATAATCATTTTGATTACTTTTCAAG
>DPZM01000151.1:0-2053 GCA_003535955.1 Lachnospiraceae bacterium
CTCGAAGGATGTGAAGCTCCTCATATTGGATGAACCCACATCGGCACTTAATGAGGATGACTCCGAAAACCTTCTTAACCTGATGTTGGAGCTTAAGAGTAACGGCATAACCTGCATAATGATCTCGCATAAGCTTAACGAGATCGCTAAGGTTTCGGATGCGGTAACGGTCATAAGGGACGGGAGGACGGTTGAGAACTACGAGGTTGAAGCCGGCAAGGTCGATGAGGACAGGATAATCAAGGCCATGGTCGGAAGGTCCATCGAGAACAGGTATCCCGAGCACGTATCAAGGCCGGGTGAGGTTGTATTCGAAGTAAATGACTGGACCATAGAAGACCCGGAGGTTGAGGGAAGGCTCGTATGCAAGCAGTCATCCTTCAATGTAAGAAAGGGTGAGATCGTCGGTTTCGCGGGTCTGATGGGAGCCGGAAGGACAGAGCTTATGAGGTCCATCTTCGGAAGGAATTACGGGATATACCGGGGCGGAACAATAAAGATCGAAGGTAAGGAAGTAAACATTCCGGATGTAAGCTCGGCTATTAAGCACGGGATAGCCTATGTGCCTGAAGACAGGAAGAACCTGGGGCTTAACCTTCTTGATTCCATAAGGAAGACGATAGTTTCGGCAAACATTGAAAAGATATTAAAGCACGGGCTGATCGACTTCGATGAGGAATTAAAGGCAGCGGGTGAATATAAAAAGGCGGTCGGTATAAAGGCGGCAAGCGTGAACATGGGAGTCACGACACTATCCGGCGGTAACCAGCAGAAGGTGGTGCTTAGCAAGTGGATGTTCACGGAACCCAAGATACTTATACTCGATGAACCCACACGAGGTATCGATGTCGGAGCCAAATACGAGATATATAAGATGATCCATGTGCTTGCCGACCAGGGAATGGCGGTGATACTGGTATCATCGGAGCTTCCGGAGCTTCTTGGCATGGCAGACAGGATATACACGATATCGGAAGGCAGGATAACAGGAGAACTTGCCAGGGAAGAAGCGGACCAGGAAATGCTTATGAAGAAGATGACGACACTGGCCGGTGACTTGTCATGAGGGTCGCAAATCATCCGGTGGATGATTGTTTGACGCGAACCAAAGCGCAGCGCAGAAACCACGAAGCGGCGGAGTCCTTATGACAGAAAAAGAAGGGCAAAACATATTATAAGAGGAAGAAGAAAGGACGGAAAAAATGAAGGTAATAAAACAGATCCTCGGAGGAGATTTAAAACGTTACACGATGGTTGTGGCCCTGGCCGTGCTCATCGGGATATTCAACATAATTTCGGACGGCAGGATGCTCACATCATCCAATTTCCAGAACCTTCTTGCAGGTAATGCATACGTACTGGTTCTGGCACTGGGAATGCTGATGGTCATTGTCATAGGCCAGATCGACTTATCGGTCGGCTCGGTGGCAGGCTTTTCGGGAATGGTTATGGCGATCGCCGCAAGGGAATTAAACCTTCCCTGGTGGGCGGCTGTATTGCTGGCACTCATCATCGGACTTGCAGCCGGCGCATGGCATGGATTCTTCTTAGCTAAGCTTGGGATCCCCGGATTCATTACAACACTTGGCGGAATGATGATCTTCAGGGGCGGTGTTATATGGATATCAAAGTCAATCTCTGTTCCGGCGCCCGAGCAGCTTAAGTGGTTCGGCGCAGGCTACCTTCCCGAGTGGGGTCCCAAATTCACGGGTATGAACAATTCAACCCTTGTCCTTGGGATCATAGGAATAGCGGCATATGTATTATCGCAGCTTAAGAAGTACAAAAAATCGGCTGAGGTTACGGGAACATCCGAGCCGAAATGGGCAGTGGCAGCAAGGATCGCGCTTGTCAGCCTTATAATAGGGTACTTCACCCGGCTCTTCGGAACAGGCAGAGAGGGAACATCCTTCCCGGTACCGGGACTTATCCTTTTAATACTCATCATCGTATACCATACGATAACCCAGAAGACAAAGTTCGGACGTAACGTATATGCGGTAGGCGGCAACAAGAGCGCAGCAGCCCTTTCGGGTGTAAATGTGGCAAGGAC
>DPZM01000151.1:2226-2627 GCA_003535955.1 Lachnospiraceae bacterium
ATCGCTTCGGTCTTCATCGGAGGAGCCGCAGTATCGGGCGGTGTAGGTACCATACTTGAGACCATGGTCGGCGGACTTATGATGGCAGTCCTCAACAACGGACTTATGCTCATGGGCGTAGGCGCTGACAGGACACAGGTCATAAAGGGATTCGTATTACTTGCGGCAGTTGCCTTTGACGTATACAACAAGCGGTCAGGCCGCGGAGCACATAGGGGTAAGGCGAAGTAGTTATCTATCCATAAGATGGTTGGCCGGTTTTTGATAACGGAAAGGCCGGTTGAGCATAAAGTAACTTACAATTTTATTAAGAAAGAGAGGAAAATCATGAACAGGAAAAAGATCACAGCATTACTTGGCGCAGCAGCACTGGCTATATCGGCACTTGCAGGATGCGGCGG
>DPZM01000203.1:0-1779 GCA_003535955.1 Lachnospiraceae bacterium
TTTCGGCTGAAGGAGGACTTGACTTCGGGGCACTCCTTAAGGGGTCGTCCCTTGCATACGTACTTGCTTTTATAGTTATGGCGGTATTGTTTGTAATGGCGCTTAAGCTGCCTGAAGGCATGGACGGTGAATTCATAAGCGTTCTTGTTCTGTGGTCCCTTATAATAACATATCACAGGACTTATGATTTTTTTGTTTTGGTCACGGTACTTGCCTTCTTTTTGGGATATTTCGAGAAACATCCTGATCAGGGTATGGCTTTGCGGTTCCTTGCTGCAGGCTATGCGATCACTATAATATCCGTATTTTTTGTTTTGAGGATTTTTTCCGAATCAACGGTTTCGAAGATAGTGGTCGGAACCATTTATTACATATTTACGATCAGCCTGACGGCTGCATTGAAGACAGGGGGACGGTTCTTCTGTCTTCATAGAAAAAAAGATGGGGAATGTAGGGAATGAAGACAGAAGAACCGTCCCCCTGTCTTCATTGAGGTAGAGAAATGAAGGACAGCCTGTATATAGTCATACCGGCTTACAATGAAGAAGAGAATATAAGGCAGGTCGTGGAGGACTGGTATCCTGTTGTTGACACAAGGAGCGGTGATTCAAGACTGGTAATAGTAAATGACGGAAGTAAGGATAATACCCTTCAGGTGATTAATAAGCTTAAAGAGGATAAACCCAAACTGATCGTTCTTGATAAGGAAAACGGAGGGCATGGCTCCACTATTCTTTACGGATACCGTTATGCACTTGAACAGGGAGCCGAATTTGTTTTCCAGACGGATTCGGACGGGCAGACGAAAGCATCCGAATTCGACGCCTTCTGGAATGAGAGAAGCAGGTATGACATGCTTATCGGATACAGAAACCACAGGGAAGACGGATTTTCAAGGATCGTTGTGACCAAGGTATTAAAGCTTGTGATAAGGCTGTGCTTTCATGTTGACGTTACTGATGCCAATACACCCTTCAGGCTTATGAATGCCGGGGTGTTAAATGAAGAGATAAACTACGTTCCCGAGAATTTCTTCCTGGCTAATGTCCTTTTAACGGTACTATTTACCAAGCATCTCAGAAGTATACGATTTATACCCATAACCTTCAGGCCAAGGCAGGGCGGGGTCAATTCCATAAATTTAAAGAGGATATTCAGGATCGGACGCCAGTCTCTTAAGGATTTCAGGGAGTTAAATAAGATAATATAAAAATATGGTTTTGCTCCTGGGTCATATAGACAGGATAATGAGGAAGGACTAAATTGGAAATACGTGAGTACGAACAGGGGATCATAAATGATCCCGAAGAAAAAAATGATGATAAGAAGAATAATAATAATAAGGATAAGAAGAAACTGATGAACCAGATAATCAAGTTCGGCTTCGTCGGTGGAACGGCCTTTATAATAGACTATATTATTACGCTGGGCGTATCGGCTTTATGCCGTAATGCAGCAGGCATGGATGTTGCTACGGCAGCTGCGGTCGGCGGACTTTTCGGGTTCTGTATCTCTCTCATCTATAATTACATCATGAGCATGAAGTTCGTGTTTGAGAGAAGAGAGGACATGGACAGGAAGAAAGAGTTCCTGATCTTTACCCTTCTGTCCATAGTAGGACTGGGACTTAATGAACTTATTCTGTATTTTGGTGTGATCGTGTGTGATAAGGTGGTGCCGGTGATTGTTGCCGATCATCCATCGCTCATTACCACTCTTGTTAAGATGTTTGCGACAGGCGTTGTTATGGTTTATAACTTTATAAGCAGGAAGATGACG
>DPZM01000203.1:1910-10236 GCA_003535955.1 Lachnospiraceae bacterium
AAAAAGGAATGGACTATAAAGAATATGACAAACAGGAAAGAAGGAAGAAATAAACCGGCAACCCTTTTAATACTTGTAACGGTAATGTGCATCTGCGTGGTCATGACGGGGTGTGCCGGGACAGATACTGCCGCGGGAGATATTTCTTATGATGAAACACTTAGGGAAGCAGAGGCAGAGGACCGTACTGAAGATATGGCAGAAAAAGCAGGAGATGTTGAAAAACAGGAAGATTTAGAAGACGTTGACAACACCATGCTTAATGTGGAAGCACAGGATGCCGCACCCTATTCCGAGATACCTCAGGATGAAAAGGAAGAGGAGGAAGAGGATATTCCCGAAAAGATTCATGAGGAAGACAAGACCCTGCGTACGGACGATGGCAAGATCATAGTTGATCTTGTTATGTTCATGGGACAGAGCAATATGTCAGGTACAGGAGGAAACGCATCCTATGCTCCCGAGGTTGAGGAAGGACACGGGTACGAATTCCGTGCCATATCCGATCCCACCAGACTCTATCCTATAAAGGAACCTTTTGGGATAAATGAAAATGCCGCCATATCCGATGCGGCAATAGGTAAGAAGGGATCCATGGTATCGGCATTTGCCAATAAGTACTATGAACTTACCGGTGTACCGATCGTAGCTGTTTCGGCGTCGGCGGGTGGACGAGACACCAACTTTTTCATGAGCCCACCGGTGATGGCGGATTTTTCCGAAAGACAGAAGAGGGCGCAGGTATGGCTTGAGAGCAACAATTACCATATCAGGAAGCAGTATGTTATATGGCTCCAGGGTGAATCGGACGCGGAAGACGGGATGACCAGCGAGCAGTACAACCAGAACATGGACAATATAATAAGACCCCTCTTTATTGGAGGACTTCAGAAGGTCTTTATGATAACTCCCGGAAGGACGCTCACAGGTAAATACTATTTTGACAATATCGTTTATTCCCAGATCAATATGTGCAGGACCAGCGGATATTATGCGCTGGCAACGACTGTACTTAACTCGGTCAGTACTGAGTATATGGTTGACGAATTCCATTATAATCAGTCGGTGCTTAACATAGTGGGAACAGAGGCGGCTGAGAGCGCCGCATACTATACGCTGAATAAGAAGGAGAAGTGCCTTTATAATTACAGGGATGAGGAAATATACATCCCGGAGGGCTTTGATTATTCGGAGGAAGAGAAAAAGGTTGAGAGGATCGACTATAACACTAACGGTGGATTCGTGAGGTACGAATGATGGAGAAGATACTTACCTTTATTCCCGCATATAACTGTGATAAACAGATAATCCGCGTACTTTCCCAATTTGATGAGGAAGTTCTTGAATATGTGTCGCAGATCATCGTAGTAAACAACAGAAGTACGGATAATACGGAGATGGTGGTCGCTGCATTCATAAGACAGCATCCGGAAATACCGATAAAGCTTCTGAGAAACAGGGAGAACTACGGTCTTGGAGGTTCCCACAAGGTAGCATTTGATTATGCCATGAAAAATGGCTATGAATATGTTATTGTCCTTCACGGGGATGACCAGGGCTCAATACATGATTTCCTTCCGGTCCTCAGAAAAGGATATCACAGGAAGCATGACTGTATACTGGGTGCCAGATTCATGTGGGGATCGAGACTTGAAGGGTATTCTGCCTTCAGAACCCTCGGAAACGTGGTGTATGATTTCCTGTTCGCGGCAGTTGTAAGGAAGAGGATATATGATCTGGGTTCAGGCCTTAACCTTTATAAGACAAAAATGCTTGAGAACAGGTTTTATGTGAAGTTTCCGGATAATCTGATGTTTAATTACTGCATGATCCTCGCATCGGAGTACTATGGGCACGATATCAGGTTTTATCCTGTCTCATGGCGCGAGGATGATCAGGTGAGTAATGTAAAAATGATGAATCAGGCGGTCAGGGTTCTTAAGATCCTTAAGGATTATTATTTTGATCCGATGTCCATAACCGATGATTACAGAGATAAACCGGTGGAAGCCTATGAGGCTGAGGAGATAGTATAAGGGCTGTAGGGAATGAATTTATTAAAGTTGATGATCGGAGGTATCATATGCGTTATCTGGTTCCTCATTATACATACGATCAAGATGTTCAGAATGTACCTGGTCCTTTTGGAACACAGGGTTGATTTTAAAAAGTTTATATTTGCTTACCTGAGAACTACATTGGTTAACCTTATTATTCCCTTTAAGCTTGGTGAGATTTACAGGATGTTCGTATACTCAAGGATGACAGGAAATGCGGGCACAGGTATTGCAGGAACCCTGGTTGACAGGTTTTTTGATACCGCAGCACTGGTTCTTATCCTGATCCCCCTGCATGTTCTTTATCCGGATAAAATTTCCGGAGTGTCTGTTTTTCTTGCTGTATTTGTGATACTTACGGTATTTGTTTATTTGATATTTATGCCTGCATACGGCTATCTGAATAAATATATCATAATGAACAGGGAATCAAGGAATTCTATGGCGGTACTCAGGTTTCTGGAAGTGATAAGATCGGCATATGATTATGTCAAGCGGCTTGTTTCAGGCAGATATGCCATAATCATTCTTATGTCCTTCGCCGCATGGGTCCTGGAAGGCGGTCTGCTCTTTGTAATAGCATGGATAACGGGAATTGATTATAATGCCGGCGTTTTTTCGGATTATATAACATCAATAATGTCAACAGTGAGCAATGCCCTGCAGGTGAAATATACTGTATTCAGTATAGTGGTGATCGCGATCTGTACCCTTGCTACGGGTATATATCTGTATGCCGGGAGAAATAAAAAGAGCATAAGATCAGAAAAGGTTGAAAGATGAAAAAGGTAATTGTAATATATGACGATTCAAGAAAACCGGATCGGGAAATACGGGTAATAACGGGTCACAAGAGCTTCGGGGACACCATTTTTAAAAGGCAGTCCCTAAGGCAGAGATCCGGAACCATGTTTCTAAAATACGAAATCGTCAAGACATTCATCGAATCCGATGAAGCATATGAATTAATTGATGAATACGCGGGAAGTGATGATCCGGTCTTTAAAATCTATTCCGACCATGAAGCGGTGGACAAAGAAGCTCTGGGCATCCTTCTTGAGAAGTCGCTCTATGTGAATGAGAATTACTCTGTTTTTGACGGGGAGAAGACAGCGGCTGTCATCTATCCGTCATTTGCGGCATGGCTGAATGCGGGAAGTGATGCTGATGAAGCTGCGTATGAGAAGATAAAGTCAGGCGCATTCATATCCCTGTCGGATGTGAATAATTTCAGAAGGTTTATAACCAGTGGCTTCGATGCCAGGTTTTTCAACTCCCTTAAGGGGGATGAATACACTGTGGTAAAGACATCAAACAATGTTGACAAGTTGAGGAAGGAGTATAAGTACTTCACCCTTTTACCGCCGGAAATGAAGCAGTGGTATGGGACCGTGTTTGATTACAGGGAGGAGGGCGGAAGTGCATCCTATTCAATGGAAAGGTATCATATGACCGACCTTGCCCTGAGGTATGTTCATGGCGCCATAGATGAGGATGAATTTCGTGATCTTATGGAAATAATCTTCCACTTCATAAAAATACGAAAGCAGACAGAAGTTTCCGATGAGGAATATGAAGCTGAAGCAGTGAGGCTTTACATAGGCAAGGTGGAAGAGCGGACCGAAACGCTAAAGACCCTGGCAGGATACGAAGAGATAAAGTCATACATTGAACTGGGGACTAAGTACAATGATATAGACGAAATAGTAAAGCGATATAAGCTCCTGTATGGGAAGATCACGCAGAAAAGAAAGTTTTTAAAGGTAAAAGTTGTCGGACACGGCGACTTGTGCTTTTCGAATATTCTGTATAACAACAGCGCCGGGCTGCTCAAATTGATAGATCCCAAGGGAGCCGCGGACGAAGAGGGGATGTATATGAACCCCTTCTATGATATCGCCAAGCTGTCTCATTCCATATGCGGTTCATATGATTATTTTAATTCCGAGCAGTACGAGATATCAGTAGGTACGGATATGAAGCTGTCACTTAAGATTGATGCGGATAATGACAGATATATACGGATATTTAAGGAGTATCTTGATAAGAATGACCTGGATTACAGGCTTATCCGTTTATATGAGGCGTCGCTTTTTCTGTCTATGCTGCCGCTTCATATTGACAGACCCAAGAAAGTTCTTGGCTTTATCCTGAATGCCATAAGAATAATGGATGAGATTGAAGTATAATAACAGAAAAGATTATCCGGAGGAAGAAACTTAAATGGAATATGAAGGCCTTACGTTTATATTCGACATAGACGGAACCCTGTGCCCTATAAAGGGTAGGGATGAGAGATATGAAGATATGGTTCCTTATAAGGATATGGTGGACCGGATACGTGAGTATAAGGAGCAGGGCGCGAGGATAGTTTTATTTACATCAAGAAACATGAATACATATCAGGGAAACATCGGCCTGATAAATGCCAATACGGCCAAGATCATCCTTGAGTGGCTGGAAAAATGGGAAATACCCTATGATGAGATATTCTACGGTAAGCCCTGGCCCGGTCATAACGGATTCTATGTGGATGACAGAACGGTAAGGCCGGATGAATTCCTGCATAAGTCGGTAGATGAGCTAAAAGAGATTTGCAGAAAGAGCAGATGTGATCAATATGAAACTTAACAACAGGATCAACATGTTCAATATAAGACGTGGAATAAGCTATTTCAAAAGAAATGGTTTAAAAAAGACCTGCTACAAGGTTGCCGAGAGACTCAAAAGGGACGAGGACGAGGCAGAATACATGCATGCCATGCTGTCGAGCCGGCCCACATCCGGGGAGCTTGCAAGACAACAGAGCAGGAAGTTTTTCCACAACTATAAATTCAGCATACTGGTGCCTGCTTATAATACAGATCCCGGGTTTCTGTATGAAATGGTCATGTCAGTGGTAAGGCAGACTTATGGCGTTTGGGAGCTGTGCATAGCTGACGGAAGTGATACGGATACTGTAAGGGATACTCTTGATAAACTGAGAGAAGAACTGGATAAGGAAATATCTGACAGGATCAGGTATAAGAAGCTTGGGTCCAATAAGGGGATTTCCGGGAACTTAAATGATGCCATGGTAATGGCAACCGGTGATTATATAGGCTTTCTTGACCATGATGATATTCTTACTCCCGATGCCCTCTATGAAGTGATGGAGGCACTTGAATCAGGTATGGACAGGGACGGGAATATTTACCGGAGCAGGTATAAGGCAATATATACGGATGAGGATAAGATAAATCAGACAGGAAACAGGTATTTTGATCCCCATATCAAGCCGGATTTTGATCTGGATCTATTAAGGTCTAACAACTACATATGCCATTTCTTTGTTGTAAGGACTTCGGTAGCGGTAAAGGCAGGAGGCTTCAGGAGTGAATTCAACGGAGCGCAGGATCATGATTTTATTTTCAGGTGCATAGAGCAGATGGATCCGTCCCAGGTGTATCATATACCAAAGGTGTTATATCATTGGAGATCAAGCCTTAAGTCTACCGCAGAGAATCCGGATGCCAAGATTTATGCGTATGAAGCCGGTAAGCAGGCAGTGGAAGAACATCTTAAGAGACTTGATATTAAGGCGGCTGTTTCAAATACATCCCATCTTGGCTTTTACAGGGTCAAATATATTCCAAATACGCTTAATATAAAGCTTATAACTAAAACCGAATGGGAAGGGATAACCAGGGAAGAATTAAATGCCGTCAGTGAACCATTCATAATGATACTGGGCGACAGGATATATCCGATAACAACGGATTACCTTTCCGAGCTTGCGGGCACCTTGTGCAGGGATGAGGTAGGCGCAGCGGGCGGTAAGATATATGATAAAAACGGAAAGATTGATTCTGCCGGATATTCATATGATAAGAACGGCAGGCTTAAACCTGATTTCAGGGGCATGAACGGAAACTTTTCGGGTTACCTCCACAGGGCATCTATACAACATAAGACTGACGGTCTTGCCGCAGACTGTATGATGATCAAGAAAGATGCGGTTATATTTGATGACAAACCCAGGATGTCTGACAGATACATAACGGTATATGATCCATACGCGGAGTTTAAGAGAAAATGACGGTTTCCATCGTTATACCCAATTACAACGGTGAAAAATATCTGAAGGAATGCGTCGGGGCATTGAACGCCCAGACAATGAAGGATTATGAGCTCATTATCGTGGATAACGGATCAACGGATAAAAGCCTTGATATAGTAAGGGAGATTAAACCCGATACAAGGATAATAGAGCTTGATAAAAATTACGGCTTCTCAAAAGCAGTAAATGAAGGGATCAGGGCTTCCCGGACCGACTATGTTATCCTTCTTAATAATGATACCCGAGCCTTGCCTGATTTTGCAGGGAAGTTGTATAATGCCATAAGGAAGGATAAGAAAATATTCTCTGTAAGTGCCAGGATGCTTAAGATGGATGCACCGCAGCTTATGGATTCGGCCGGAGATATGTATTGCTGCCTTGGGTGGGCCTTCGCGAGGGGTAAGGATAAGCCGAGGGAGAATTACGATAAGCCTGCAGAGGTTTTCTCATCATGTGCCGGAGCTGCAATATACAGGAAGGCTGTATTTGAAGAGATCGGTTATTTTGACGAGGCACATTTTGCCTACATTGAAGATGTTGACGTAGGGTACAGGGCAAGGATAAGCGGTTATCGAAACATGTATGAACCGGAGGCAGAGGTATATCATGTTGGCAGCGGAATGTCCGGCTCAAGATATAACAGGTTCAAGATCAGCTTATCATCGAGAAATAATGTATATCTGGCCTATAAGAATATGCCGCTTGCGCAGCTTATTATAAATCTTCCTTTTCTTATCGCCGGCTACCTTATAAAGACCGTTTTCTTTATAATGAAGGGCGAGGGAGTGACCTATGTCCGGGGACTTATTAAGGGTATTGCCATGTGCAGGCGTGATAAGAAGTTCCCCTACAGGAAGGAAAACCTTGTAAATTACTGCAGGATACAATGGGAATTGTGGAGAAATGCCATACTGAGGTTTACGGTATAGATACGGATAAACAAAATGATCAAGGATAATCAGAGGATTTTCAACAGAATACATATAGTTCTGGATGCCATTATTATAGCAGGCAGCTATTGGTTCGCATGGTGGCTTAAATTCAAGAGCGGGCTGATCGACTTTACTATGAGCCTTCCTACCAGTTACTTCAGGAAGGTCATGTATTTCGTAGTGCCTTCATACCTGCTTCTGTATTATTTCTTTAACCTGTATAACAGCAAGCGTGCTTCCGGACGAAAGAGGGAGCTTTACAATATAATCAAGGCCAATACCGTCGGAAGCCTGGGGCTTATCGTAGCCATGTACCTGCTTGGGCAGACTCATTTCTCAAGGGAGATGATATTCATCTTCTGGTGTGCGGATATCTTTTTCGAGACTCTTATAAGAAATATCATCAGATATCTGCTCAGGTTCTTCAGAAAGCGCGGATACAACCTTAAGTATGTCCTCCTTGTTGGTTATTCCAAATCGGCGGAGTCATACATTAACAGGATCCGCTTAAACCCCCAGTGGGGCTACGTTGTCAGGGGAATACTCGATGACAATGTGGAACGTGGAACCATGTATAAGGGAGTAAAGGTCATGGGCGCCGTTGACAACCTTCCCATAATCCTTGAGGAAAACAAGCTTGATGAGATAGCCATCACCCTTTCCCTTAAGGAATACGGCCGCCTTGAGGAAATAGTCAACATGTGTGAAAAATCAGGCGTTCACACGAAATTTATCCCGGATTATGCCGGTATCATCCCCAATAAGCCATATACCGAGGACCTGCAGGGTCTGCCTGTCATCAATATAAGACATGTGCCCCTTACCAATACCGTAAATATCATAATGAAGAGAGCGGTGGATATCATAGGTTCATTTGTCCTGATCATCTTCTCATCACCTGTCATGCTTACATCGGCCATAGCCATTAAGCTCGGAAGCAAGGGCCCCGTCATCTTCAAGCAGGAACGTGTGGGCCTTCACAACAAGCCCTTCAAGATGCTTAAGTTCCGTACCATGTATGTCCAGGAGGATAAGGAGGAAGAGGAGAAGGGATGGACGGTCAAGGATGATCCAAGGGTTACGGGCATCGGCAGGTTCCTTCGTAAGACAAGCCTTGATGAGCTCCCGCAGCTCTTTAATGTCTTCACGGGGAAGATGAGCCTGGTTGGTCCCCGCCCGGAGCGGCCCCTCTTCGTTGAGCAGTTCAGGGAGACCATTCCCAGATATATGATCAAGCA
>DPZM01000091.1 GCA_003535955.1 Lachnospiraceae bacterium
TTCTGCATGTCAGCGATAGCTGCTTCATAAGAATGACGGTTAGAATCACTCTCGGTAGCTATACACCACATATTAAGTGTTATGGGTTCGTCAGAAGCTGCCTCCTCAGCAGGTGCCTCAGCCTCTTCCTCAGCTGCGGGCTCTTCAGCGGGAGCCTCGGTCTCAGCTTCTGCTGCAGGCTCAGCTGCAGGTGCTGCAGGTGCTGCTTCGGTTGCTGCAGAACCGCCGCCACAGGCTGTAAGCGATAATGCCATAACGCCTGCGAGTAACATTGATGCTATGCGTCTCATTTTCATAATTGACCTCCTTAATAAATGAAATGTTTTATATCGTAAAGCGGTTATCCGCCTTCGACCTGTTATTTATCCTTCCCGGAACCCGTCTTAACCATCGGCCAGGGATAATCGATGATCATCTCATCCCCATCCAGTGTGTAATAGAGTAAGGTGTCCTCAATAGGATCGCTGTACATAAGCTTGATGGTTCCTGCCTGCTTATCCAGGCGGTAATGACCGAAGAAGATGCTCTCCTCGCTGAAGGTCCCATCCTTGGTGAACTGGAATGTGTTCCTTCCGTTATCCTGGGTCCATACTCCTATGATCCCGGCACCCTTCTCTTCTTCTCCCCTGTGATATACCGCAGACTTGTAGAAGTAAATCCGATCGTGTGCATCATCATTTATATATCTGTGGTCAACCGTGTTGCCCGATGCATCCGTAAGAGAAATAACCGATTCGTTTTTCGTATAAGTGAATTTCTCACCGTCCAGCTCCGCCTTGCCGTTATCATATAAAACAAGAGCGTCCTTATCGGGTTCATGGTTATATGCCCAGTGTTCCGTCTTGCCGCATCCCGCAAGCATCGCTGTCATCATAAGTACTGCCGCAAGGATCGGAAACCTTAATCTCTTCATAAAAAACCTTCTCTAAGTTGTTCACAAAATATACATAAAATATACATAATTTAGCGAATAAATAAAATGTAAAAATTTTACCAGTATAAGCACTTTTTTTACTTCTTGCATACAATTCAAAAAAGCGTCAGTGAATTTTTGTGCAACCTGCAAAATTCACTGACGCTATTTTTGTATAACTATTCAGAGTCATGTACATTCAAGACGGTACCTGCACCCTTTACGAGAAATAAGCAACTCCCGACTCAAATATCTTCATATCCTGCTCACCGTATATATTGATCGCCACAGATTCACCGCGCCGCTCGGAGTGACCCATCTTACCGAAGCACCTTCCGTCTTCCGAGGTTATTCCCTCGATGGCCATATATGATCCGTTGATGTTCCACTCCTCATCCATGCTGATATTACCCTCGGGATCACAGTATCTTGTGGCAACCTGACCCTTTTCAAAGAGCCTCTTAAGCCACTCATCATTCGCCACGAACCTGCCCTCGCCGTGAGATGCCGGTATAACATATGTCCCGCCGAGTTCTGCTTTTGCAAGCCATGGTGACTTGTTAGAAACAACCCTTGTATATACCATCTTTGATATATGGCGGTTTATCGTATTAAACGTAAGTGTGGGAGACTCCGCATCCTGACCGGTGATCTCTCCGCCCGGAACAAGACCGAGCTTTATAAGAGCCTGGAAGCCGTTGCATATACCAAGTGCCAGTCCGTCCCTCTCGTTAAGGAGCCTCATCACGGCTTCCTTAATGGCCTCATTCTGGAAGGCCGTTGCAAAGAACTTGGCCGACCCGTCAGGCTCATCACCCGCCGAGAAGCCGCCCGGGAACATGATTATCTGGGCCTTATTTATGGCTGACCTGAACTCATCAACCGATTCCCTGATATCTTTGGCACTTAAATTCCTGAAAACCTTGGTTATTACTTCTGCTCCCGCCCTCTCGAAGGCTTTCGCGGAATCATATTCGCAGTTGGTGCCGGGGAATACGGGAATGAAGACCGTAGGCTTTGCCACCTTATTCCTGCACACATAAACATTGCTCTCCTTGTAAAGGTCACATTCAATAGGAGTAGTATCAGAAACGGTCTTCGTCGGAAATACCTTCTCCAGAGGTGCCTTCCATGTATCAAGTGCTTCTTTTCCGCTTATCTTAATGCTTCCGTAAGTAAAGTTCCCATCACCCGTAACTTCACCTATTACCGTGTGTTCGGCCTTCAATCCGTCAAGCTTGTCTGCATCTGCTTCGGCAATTATCGCACCAAAGCCCGGCTCAAAGAGTGATTTAGCTTCGACCGAATCGTTTATCTTAATACCCATGCGGTTACCGAAGGCCATTTTGCTCAGGGCCGCAACAGCCCCCTTACCGTCAAGTGCATAGGCGGATACGATCCTCTTTTCCTTTATATCCTTATGGATCGAGTCAAAAACAGCCATCACCTTATCGTAATCGGGCAGATCGTACTCATCCCTTCCTGCCTTAATAAGTATCAGTTTATTTCCGGCCTTCTTAAGCTCCGGTGTTATGATATCGCCCTCATTGGCCACATCGACGGCAAATGATACAAGTGTTGGAGGAACGTCAATATCATTAAATGTTCCTGACATGGAGTCCTTCCCGCCTATCGACGGAAGTCCGAAACGAAGCTGAGCCTCAAATGCACCAAGCAGGGCCGTAAAGGGCTGGCTCCACCTCGAAGGCTCTTCGCTCATTCTCCTGAAATATTCCTGGAAGGTAAACCTTATCTTCTTATAATCACCGCCATTGGCCACTATCCTTGCCATCGATTCAAGCACGGCATAAACGGCTCCGTGATAAGGGCTCCAGGATGACAGATAGGGATCAAACCCATAGCTCATCATTGTAACCGTATCGCATTTACCCTTAAGTACGGGAAGCTTGGCCACCATGGCCTGGGTCTCGGTCAGCTGGTATTTACCGCCGTAGGGCATGAACACCGAACCGGCACCGATGGAACCGTCGAACATTTCCACAAGTCCCTTCTGCGAACATACATTCAGGTCTTTAAGGGTATTGAGCCACGCACCCTTAACATCATCCTTTTTCAGGGAATCGGCAACCGCATCTATCTCGTATTTATCAAAGAACCTGTCCTTTTCGTCCGGCATGCCGGCAAATACGTCGGTCTCCTGATGGGCACCGTTGGTATCGAGGAAGGCACGTGATATGTTCACTATTTCCTTACCTCTCCATGAAAGTACAAGCCTTGGTTCCTCAGTGACTACCGCCACCTTTGTTGCCTCAAGGTTCTCTTCTCCTGCATATTTCATGAACTCATCAACATCCGCGGGTGCAACGACAACTGCCATCCTCTCCTGTGACTCGGATATTGCAAGCTCTGTTCCGTCAAGGCCCGCATACTTCTTGGGCACCTTGTCAAGGTCAACCTTAAGCCCTGCCGCCAGTTCGCCTATCGCAACGGAAACTCCGCCCGCCCCAAAGTCATTGCACTTCCTGATAAGCCTTGAAACCTCCGGTCTTCTGAAGAGCCTCTGAAGCTTGCGTTCTGTCGGAGCATTACCCTTCTGTACTTCCGCCCCGCAGGTATCTATGGACTGCTCGGTATGAGCCTTACTGGAGCCGGTCGCGCCGCCGCAGCCATCCCTTCCTGTGCGGCCGCCGAGAAGGATAATGATATCTCCCGGGTCTGATGTCTCACGGATAACATTCTTCCTGGGGGCCGCTCCCATCACGGCTCCTATCTCCATTCTCTTGGCCACGTAATCCGGATGGTATATCTCCTTGACATAGCCTGTTGCAAGGCCTATCTGGTTGCCATAGGATGAATAACCCGATGCCGCGCCCCTTACCAGTTTCTTCTGGGGAAGCTTGCCCTTTAGCGTATCCTTTATGGATACAGTGGGATCGGCAGCTCCGGTTACACGCATGGCCTGATATACGTACGAACGGCCAGACAGGGGATCCCTGATGGCCCCGCCAAGGCAGGTTGCAGCCCCGCCGAAGGGCTCTATCTCGGTCGGGTGATTATGGGTTTCGTTCTTGAATGACACAAGCCACTCTTCTGTTTTACCGTCTATAACAACAGGAACAACTATAGAGCATGCATTTATCTCGTCCGATTCCTCCTGGTCGTCAAGCTTACCCTCTTTCTTGAGCTTACGCATTGCCAGAAGTGCAATATCCATAAGACAAACGAACTTGTCATCCCGACCCTTGAACATTTCATCATGTATCTCTTTATATTTCTTATAAGAATCCTCTATCGGTTTCCTGTAATAGCCTTCGGCAAAATCAATATTCTTAAGTTCCGTCGAAAAAGTGGTATGGCGGCAGTGGTCTGACCAGTAGGTATCAAGCACCCTTATTTCGGTCATTGAAGGATCACGATCTTCCTCGTTCCTGAAATAATTCTGTATGTGGAGAAAATCCTTGAAGGTCATGGCAAGCCCGAGAGAATCATACAGTTTCCTAAGCTCATCTTCCGCCATATCCTTAAATCCGTCAAAGATTATAACATCGGCGGGTTCATCGAACCTGGTTATAAGAGTATCAGGCTTTACAAGCCCGGTTTCTCTTGAATCAACCGGATTTATGCAGTAGGACTTTATCTGTTCAAGTTCATCATCGCTTATTCCGCCCTCGATACAGTAAGTTACTGCCGTCTTGATCACAGGTTCTTCGTCCTCCTTTAAGAACTTGACGCACTGTTCGGCAGAATCCGCCCTCTGGTCAAACTGACCGGGAAGATACTCAACAGAAAACACCCTGGCATCAGCACTCCTGTCGAAATCCTCTTCATAGAGGATATCTACGGGCGGTTCCGAAAATACCGTGACTTTGGCCCGTTCGTAGGTCTCATCGGACAGGTTCTCAATATCATATCTGATCAGCTCACGGACACCCGTAATATCCTTGAAGCCCAGATAATTCCTGATCTCCTCATGCAGTTCCTTCGCCTTTACCGCAAAAGGTTCCTTTTTTTCAACATAAATCCGCTTTACCATTCCCATTCTCCTTTTTAAGAATTAAAAACACCATCAAGAAGTATATCAATACTTAACTTTACTTGCAATAAATAAATAGCCCCTCTATTCCTCTTTCCCGCCGTTACGCCTGTACTTGGCGGGTGTTATTCCCTTTTGTTCGATAAACTTCTGGATAAAGTAATCAACATCCTTATATCCCACTCTTTCGGATATCAGAGCTATCTTGTCATCACTCTTAAGAAGCATCGAAGCCGCTTCATTTATCCTTACCGAACACAGATAGTCCTTGAATGACTGATTATATTTCTTCTTAAACATCTGTCCAAGGTATGCTGTGTTTACATAATATTTCTTGCTGAGATCCCTCAGAGTAAGATTGTCAGCGTAATTGAGCTTAATCTCCTTTTCAACCTCTGCAAGCACGCCCCTTGATGCATTCTTGCGAAGCTGGGACAGATAATCGGCATAGCCTAAGGCAAACCTCTTGATATGCACCCTTGAACCATTGGTCTTACCCGCATCGTAAACATTCTCATTAATATAGTTAAGTACTTCCTCCTGGTCTATTGATTCGTCCTGTTCCACGGCCAGATGGATAAGCTGGACCTGAAGGTAATTAAGGTTCATGGCTACTATATCATCGTTCATCCCGGCGCTGTATATCTCATCATAAAGTGCATCGACGCTTGTATTTATCGCATGCAGCTCATTAGTCTCAATGGCCTTTATCAGGTCATCAAGCTCTTTCTTGTAAAGAACAACCTTACCCGAAGCTCCGGCTTCATCTTCATCCTTCTTCTTTACCATCCTGCCCTCTTCGTATACCTTCTTTAATATCTCCGTAAGTTCATCTTTGTTGATGGGTTTTAAGAGGTAATCCATGCAGGTATACCTTATAGCCTGCCTTGCATAATCAAAATCATTGTATCCGGACAGCACAACAAAATAAGCATCTGACAACCCCTCCTCGCGGATCTTACCTAAAAGATCAAGTCCCGACATTACCGGCATACTGATATCGGAAATGATAAGGTCAACGCTGTTATCCTTAAGATACTCATACGCCTCACCTCCGTTTGACGCCATTTTGACGATCTTATATCCCAATGTCTCCCAGTCAATAAGAACTGAAAGCCCCTGCATTATAAAGGGTTCATCATCTACAAGCATTACCTTGAGCATAATGTTTCCTCCTGAATATGTATTGCCCCCTCACCTTCGTTCGGCGGCCAATCGCCGGAACGGATGCCGAATATTACTTCGTCATATCCGTTCCTCCCAGACCGATACCTTCAATGTATCAATCGGTATACTTATAAAGATTGTAGTACCCACACCCTTTTCACTTTCAACGGTCACAAACGCCCTGTTATTTGTAAGCATTTTAAGCCTTACGCAGGCGTTTATCATACCAACATGTTTATTCGTCTTAAGATCCTCTATCGTAACTTCCCTAAGCTTATCATTCAGGGCCTTCGTTTCCTCCTCACTCATCCCCTCGCCGGTATCCTCGACCTCCATATAGAGGCTGTCATCCTGCTCATACACCCTCACATATATGTGAGTTGCACCGGCCTTGCCTTCAGCCCCGTGTACGCAGGCATTCTCAACAAAGGTTTCAAGTGTAAGCTTGGGAAGATAATAATTCTCGCATCCGTTTTTTATACTGATCTGATAGTTCAGTTTATCTCCGAACCTGTATTTCTGCAGGTCCAGATACGCTTCTATGAACTTAAGCTCATCCTTGATCCTTACATGGTCATCCGACCAATCAACATTCTGCCTCTGGAGTACGGCCAGCCTCTCGATCATCCCTGCCGTTTCATCCTCCCTCTTTATTATGGAGTGCATCCTTATGGACTCAAGCACATTAAACAGGAAATGGGGATTGATCTGTGAATGCAGGGCCAGAAGCTCGGCCTGCTGCCTGGCTATATCTATCTCCTGTTTCTCCAGCCTGTCCTCATACACGGTTTTTATAAGTTCCTTAAGTCTTATAACCATCCTGTTGTAGTTGTGCATGAGGCTTCCTATTTCATCGCTTCCGCTTATATCCTCTACCACTTCCAGCGAATCGCTACCTTCATTGACATTGTCGAAGGCCTGCGAAAGCCTGGTAAGCCTCCCAACGAAAGACCTGTTTATCATGATCAGAAGGGCTATGGGCAGGATCACGTTAATGAGCAGGAGGAGCAAAAGGATGGGCGCATGATTCTTAATGGAAATTCCAACCTCGTCATCAACATCCTTAACAAGCACCCGTAAGTTCATTCCGTATATCTCAAAATCACTCTCATAGGCGAACTTCATTTCATCGGTCAGCTTGTCAAAATCAACCGAAACATCGGAATACCCCTCATTCGAATAAAGGATGTCATCACCGGTACACAAGTAGACAGGCATGGAATATTTCATGCCCGAAAGGTGTCTTGCCAACGCGCCGTAATCCAGATCTATCTTTATGTACTTGTCATATTTGAGGTTTTTGTAATAGTTAAGACGTCTTACGACGGATATACGCTTCCTGTATTTTTCGGATACATGACCGTCATCAATGAAATATTTGATCAGGATAAGGTCCCTGTCCGCTGACTCTATCGCCTTAAGCCACTCCTCGCCATGCTGGGTATCAAGCCTGCCGAAGGTTCCACC